>JBFILF010000505.1:0-3642 GCA_041599835.1 Pirellulaceae bacterium | reverse complement strand
GTGACATCGGACCGGGCGAAATCGACCCTGACGATATTGAGTCCGACTCATAACGGCGAACCCGGCATGCCGGACCATGATGACGACAGGGACCCCGCCGCCACAACAAAATTTGAGTGGGCGGTTGCCGAGGCGGAGAGAAGAGTGCGATGGCCCAGTTAAGTGAATCGGTCAGACAGCTTATTGAGCAGCTGGCAAAATTACCGGGCATCGGTCCCAAATCGGCGGAACGATTGGCTTATCACATTTTGCGAATTCACAAGTCTGAGGCGTTGGAACTGGCCGATGCCATCCGCGACGTGAGAAACAACGTGCGATATTGCAGTGTCTGCTATAATTTGGCCGAATCCGATCGATGCGCGATTTGCGCCGATCCGAAACGGGACCATTCATTGATTTGCGTCGTGGAGCAGCCGCGCGACGTGATGGCCCTCGAGCAGTCCGGCACGTACCACGGGTTGTACCATGTGCTGCTGGGGAGGATCGCCCCGCTGGACAATATTGGAGCGGACCAGCTGACGATTGATGCGTTGTTAACCCGACTTCGCAACGGCAACTTTAAAGAACTCATTATGGCAACCAATCCAACGGTCGAAGGTGACGGAACGGCGCTTTACATTTCAAATTTGTGTGCCGATTTGCCCGTCACGGTCACGAGGCTTGCGCGCGGGATCACCACGGGCAGTATTCTCGAGTACACCAATAAAGAGATCCTGGCGGACGCGATTAATGGCCGCCAGCCGTTGTGAAGCGCGTGCTTTTTTGCCGCACGTGCATGATGATTGGCTTAAAGCGAATGGGACAGTACGAAAAGTTTGCCGGCTTGAAACAAATGATCACCGACATCCCAGCCAAAAGCTAAGTTTGAACAAAACGCCTACAATATGATTCGTCATGGAACCATTCGCCTGATCGAAGAACAAACTGTCGTTACCAGCACATGAGACTTTCATTCGGCCAACACCTTCAGCAAAAGCAGATCCAAACGCTGGCTCCGCGGATGATCCAGTCGATGGAAATCCTGCAAATGCCGCTGGCCAAACTGGAAGAGCGGATTGAACAGGAATTGATCGAAAATCCGGCGCTGGAACAGCGCGACAAGGATCCCAATCTGCCGGATGAAACCACTTCAGAAACAACCGAAGGGCCCGATGTCGATCAAAAGGAATTGGTGGTCGATGAGACTGGAAAGAATGCCGATGACTTCGAGCGGCTGCTGAACCTGGATCGTGAGGTCCCTGACCATTTCGACGACAAACCCCGCGTCAGCGTCAACCGCATTCAGGATGATATCAGCCGCCAACATGACTTGATGGCAAACCTGGCCGACCGCGGCGAATCGTTGCAAGACTACTTGCTGCACCAGGTGGGTGAAATGGATGTTACTCCCGAACTCGAGCGAATGTGCGAGCGGATCATCTCGGCCTTGGGTCCCGAGGATGGAGGCTATTTGAAAGTGGGCTTGCATGACCTGTTGCCGCCGGGTGCCGACGAAAGTCAATTGGTGCTGGCCGAAGAAGCGCTGCAGCTGGTGCAAAGCCTCGATCCTCCGGGCATTGCCGCCCGTGATTTGAAGGAATGCCTGTTGCTGCAGTTGACCGACGACCTGCCTTATGCGGTGGAGATGAAAACGCTGATCACCAACCACTTGGAAGATTTGCGCGACAATCGTTTGCCCCAAATTCAAAAAGCCACTGGTTACTCGATCGAGCAGATTCAAGCGGCCTGGCAACAACTGCGCAAGCTGAATCCCAAGCCGGCCTCGGAATTTGCCGAACGTCAGGTGCAAGTCGTCACGCCCGATTTATGGGTGGAACTGGACGACGATGGAAACTACGTCGTCAAGATGGAAGAGTCGTTCGGTCGCGGGTTATACATCAGCAATTACTACCGCAAACGTCTGGCCAGTGGACAAGCCACTCCGGAAGAAAAAGAGTTCATCAAGCGGAAAGTGATCGCGGCGCAATGGTTGATCGAATCCATCGAACAACGTCGCAACACACTGACGAAGGTGGCCCAAGCGATCGTCGATCACCAGCGGGCGTTTTTTGACCAGGGGCCGCGGTTCATCGAGCCGCTGAAAATGCAGCAAATTGCCGACAAAGTTCACGTGCATGTGACCACGGTCAGCCGCGCCGTGGACGACAAGTGGATTGATACGCCACGCGGCATTTTCCCGTTGCGCAGGTTTTTTGTGGGCGGCACCCGCACCGAAGGCGGCGAGGACGTGGCCTGGGACAAAATTCGCATCAAGCTGCAAGAAATCGTCGATTCCGAAGATAAATCGAAACCGTTGAGCGACGATGAACTAGTAAAACGACTCAAGGCGCTCGGCTTTCCTGTGGCGCGGCGGACCATCACCAAGTACCGCCAAAAAATGGGCATCCCCAGTTCGCGACAACGCCGCGTGTGGACCGACAAAAAATAGCCTGCCGGTCAGTCGGTTGGCCGCGCGGCGGACAGTCACGAACTTGCCGCGTCGCAACTCTGTTGGGAATCGACCGTCGATTCGACCGCCGTGTCACTTGAATCCGATCCGCATTGCCGCCTACAATTCTGACTCGCTTGGCTCTCAAGCACTGGCCGATTCCACATTAGGGTCGCTTTGTAGTCACGGCATTTTCGGTTCATGGTTGACGATTATTATTCTATCCTGGGTGTTAACCGCAACGCTTCCAGCGAGGATATCCAAAAGGCGTATCGAAAGCTCGCGCGGAAACATCATCCCGATCTGGCCGATGACAAAGACGCTGCCAAGGAAAAGTTTCAAAAAATCCAGCACGCGTATGACGTGCTCAGCGATGCCAAAAAACGCCAGCTGTACGATCGCTGGGGACCGGAGTTCGAACGGGCCGGCGCGGGCGGCGGCGATCCGTTCCAGCGCGGCACGATGCCGCCCGGCATGGAAATCGACCTGGAGCAGTTGTTTGGCGGTGGCGCGCGGGGTGCACCTGGCGGCGGCTTTGAAGAAATCCTGAAACAGGTGTTTGGCGGCGCGGCGGCCGGTCCAGGCCCAGGCGGCCGGCGTTCGCCCTTTGGCGGACCGCCACCACCGACCAAGGGCCAAGATGTGGAACAGGAAATCACCATTCCTTTCGGCACGGCGGTACTTGGCGGCAAGTATCAGCTGTCCATACAACGCCCCGGCGGAAAAATCGAGAGCATCACGATCACCATTCCCGCCGGCATTGAGCACGGAAAAAAAATCAGATTGCGCGGTCAAGGCTATGCGTCGCAAACCGGCGGCCCGACCGGTGATCTGCTGGTAAGGGTCAAGGTGGCGCCGCACCCGGTCTTTCGACGCTCCGGCAATGATCTGCTCATCACCGTGCCGGTAACGATTGCTGAAGCAGCGTTGGGAGCCAAAGTTGATTTGCCCACGCCCAATGGGAAAGTCACCTTGACGGTTCCAGCCGGCAGCTCCAGCGGCAAACGGCTGCGACTCAAAGGCCTGGGAGTGCCACAGCCGGGCGGGACTTCCGGCGATTTGCTGGCTGAATTAAAAATCGTCATGCCGCCGGTACTAAGTGACCAGCTGCGCGAGCTGATCAAACAACTGGGCGAGTCGGCCCAGCATGATCCGCGCGTCGACCTGAAATGGTAAACCTGATTTGCGGACTCTGATGCACAGCGAAAATCCGG
>JBFILF010000504.1:0-3659 GCA_041599835.1 Pirellulaceae bacterium | reverse complement strand
TCCCCAATCCCACACACCCGGTTTGGGCGGGGCGTGTTTTCCGATCTCGAAACCGGTAGAAATCGGCAGGTGACACGAGACGCAGCGGTATTCGGCAAATTCGGGCCAGGGTTGCGGCTGGGTAGCTGCCCCGGAATCCACCGCCCCCGAATTCTCCTCTGCCGAAGGGAGAGCCAGTTGGCTTCGTTTACGGAGCAGGGTCACGGCGGCCTTGCCGGAAATCAATTGGCCCAGCGCCCAGGCCAGCTTTGGTTCGTAGAATTCATTCTCCACATTCCAATGAGCTTGTTTGCGCAGCTGCTTCATATAAGCGTGGAACTCAAAGTTCAGTCTCGGATGTCCGGCAGCGATTAAATCGTGATTGACGTCGCGCGGCAGCCGATTGTTTCCGCCGGCGTCACCCACGTGACACTGCACGCATTGCTGGATCCTAGTTTGCAAATCGCGCATGTCGTGGTAGCCGTATTCCGACCTCGTTTTTGATTCCGTCGCATCCCAACTGACCCACTTTTGCAAAACATGAAGTTTGTCCCAGGCGCTGGCGGGGCCATGACACGACTGGCAATTCACGCCGTCGTCGAAATACAAACCATTGGACGAGTCCTCGCCTTGGACGGTGCTATGGCAACTAACACAATGATCCCGTCGAATCTGTTCTTCAGATTTTTCGGGATAGCGTATTTTCAGATCGGCAACGATCTGGTTCGATCGCTCGTTGCCCAGACGCGCATAAGCGCCTGCGTGGACATCTGTCGTCCACTGGTTGTAGGCGCTTTGCCAGGCGGGGGCGTCGTTGCCTGCAGGTGGTTTCGCACCGCCGTGACAACGCGACGCGGCGCACGAAGACAAACCGATCAAGCGGGGTGCGTCATCGTCATTTGGTGACGCGGCCGTTTCCTGAATCGAAACGAACGCGCGATTCGAACTTGGAGTTGCATGCCAGCCTCCGGCGACGAAGCCGATGGTCAGTGCGCAGGCGATGAGCCCGCCAGTTCGGGAGAGTCGATGGATGGTAAACGATTGGCGGTTTGTCACTCGCTGGCTCTCGTTGGGAGTGGTTTCGGGTGATAGTCGTGGCAGGCGATGCAGTTGGTCGGCGGCGGTTTTCGCGCATTGTGAATTCCGGCTCCGGGTCCCGGTAATTCGGTGTGGCAGACCAGACAGCTCTGATAATTGTCGATCATCACTGCCGACGCGCTATCGGATTTCGTTGCCCGGGCATGGCATTGGGTACAGTCCTGTGTGGCGGAATTAAGGTACAGGTGCGCGGCGTGGTTGAAACGCGCGAACCGAAACCAGCTGTGCGGCATCACACGGCTATTTGTCGCGGGTGCCGATGATGGTGACATGACGGCGACGGCAAATCGTGCAGAATCCGGAACTTGTCTCTCGTCCTGCAACTGGTGGCACAAGGCGCATTGTTGGCGGACGTGCCGCATCACACGGTTTTCCCATGAGACGCGTTCGGGAGGCGCCGCGGCACCGCCCTCCCCGGCCGCCGCGCGAAAGGTCCGCCATGCATCGACGGGGGTGGCGCCGGACACCCAATCTGAATCTTGATTGGCGTCGGTATGCGAACTGGATGTGGCAGCCGCTTTATCTGACTCTTGGAGCAACCGCAGGCTTTCAAAGAACGACGACATGTTGCGCGGATGTTGCACCATTGTGGGCGATCCGGGCAGTAAATTCATGTCATGACACGGCAGGCAATTGACCTGAAACGTGGGCATCGTCATGAAATACCCTTCCTCGTACCTGCCATCCTCCGCAGATTGTTCGTGGCAAAACTTGCACGTCAGCTGAATGGCGCGCCCGTCTTCATCATCATTTACCACTCGAATCCTATCGGTGTCACTTCGTTCCAGATAGGGTTTCAGCGCTTCTGGGAGATTGTCGGGCCTCATCCGCATCGAAGCCCTTTGCCCGCCGGCGACGCCCACGCTCGTGTGCAATGCGTGGTTGAAAAAAATTGTTCCCGGGTCGTGGTCTAACGAGCGAAACACGGCGTGCTCGGCGGCAAAGCTGGTGACGCGGTTGGCAAACCTTGAGGTGACGCCGGCGGCCAAACACTCAGTCAGGTCCTGGTGACATGTTCGGCAAGTGTCATCGAGTTGAGGAATCAACTGGTGGTCGGTGCCCTCATGCTCCGTGTGGCAGGTGGCGCAGCGGCCGACCAAGTCAATTGCTTCGAAGCCTTTGGCATGTTGTCCAGCCGTTGTGGAGGATGCCAATGGATGAACCGGGATGGGATCAGCATCCGACTGGTGGCACGCGCGGCATTTTTTGTCAGCCGGGCGACTCCACGGGTCGTTCGGAGCAACCTTTTCCTTCCCGAATAACACCACCGCAAAGGTGTTATCGCGCATCGGCGCACGCGCCTCGTGACAATGACTGCACGACAACTGCGCATGCGCGTCTGAGATGCACCCGGGGCTGTATCGCGCCGAACCATAGTCCCTGGAAAACAGACCGGTTAACAACCATCCCAACCCGGCTCCCACGGCCACCAGGGTGAGTATCCAGCGCGCGCGGGACAGCCGGTCGGCGCTGGCATGCGCCGCCAGCGGGATTCTGAGTGCCCTCCATTTTCCCCGTGTCGGTTGGACCATAAGTGGTTAGCACCCTCAGCAAACGATTGTTAGCCAATACGTTAAAAGATGCCACTGTACCTGGACGCCACTAACGCATGCCAAATCAACAACACTAACAGGGCCAGCGACAGCGGGACATGAATAGCCATCCAGCTGTGCAGCCAGAAATGCAACGTCTGCTGGCGGTCGAATTGTCGCCGCAAATCGCACCATCGCTCCAGGGCGTCGATAGCGGGAGACGCCGCCGCATCAAGTTTCAACCTGAGATCACTGAAGACATCTTGCGCTTGGCTGTCGCGCCGCAACGGAGAATGTGAGCGTCGACCGTGCTGCAGGAATTCGCGAATCGTCGACCGATACACGGCGTGTAAATGATCGGTGTTGGGAATCGGAACTTCCGGGAGCTCAATTTCCATGGCGGTTCCCTTGACGACAGCCATCGACCGAACGGCACCAATCACTGCGGGACGATTGACGCCTTCGCCCGGATCAATCGGATTCAGCCGACTCCAAAAGCTGGCATCAAATTCGGCGGCCGCCCGACCGCAGGTGGCCGACACCAACGCGTCGGCTTCCGCCAGATATTGGTGAGATACGTTGTCGATTTGCGAAAAAATGGTTTCGTCTGGAACGGCCTGGCGAAGACGTCTCGGCAGGATGTTTTGCAGCGCCAAGCCGACCAGGCCGCTGATTACCACGACGATCAGCAAAACCATCAAGGCAAATGCCAATGAGCCTTTCCAAAACAACCCGCCGTGGGCCAGTGCCAGCGGGACCGTCAATAACCCCAACCAAATGTGCGCGGCCATCCAGGTTCTCAAGCGACCCAGCCGCCACCGTTTCAACTTTTTACGGGGCCACAGCAACACCTCGAACACGATCAACAGCCCGGCCACCAAACCAAACGAATACCCGACTGTGCTGGCTCCGCGAGGTGGACGATAATCGCCCGTCGAAACATCAATTAGCGTAAACACGGCCGCCAGGGTGCCCAGCAAAAAGGCGATGAACCAGATCGAATGCAACCACAAGTTATTTCGGTTGACGAGCACGATCGATCACGCTTAC
>JBFILF010000503.1:0-3666 GCA_041599835.1 Pirellulaceae bacterium | reverse complement strand
TCGGCTGGAAAACGGCTGAGATAATCACCGATGGTAATTGGCAAAATAAAGTATCCGTCGGCCAGGCACTGCATCATGGCGCTGGCTCCCAGGCGATTGGCCCCGTGGTCTGAAAAATTCGCTTCGCCTATCGCATACAATCCCCGAATGGTCGTCATCAAGTTGTAATCGACCCACAGCCCGCCCATTGAATAATGGGGCGCGGGATAAATCCGCATCGGCGTGTTCCAAGGCGACTCGCCGGTGATCCGCTCATACATCTCGAACAGGTTTTCGTATCGCGACTCGATCACGTCGTGGCCGTGCTTTTGTATCGCGTCCCGAAAATCCAGGTACACGCCCAATCCCGTCGCGCCAACACCCAGCCCCTGATCGCAGACGTCTTTGGCATTTCGCGAAGCGACGTCGCGCGGCACCAGGTTGCCGAATCGCGGATAGCGGTCTTCCAGGTAATAAAACCGCTCTTCTTCCGGTATGTCGCCCGGCTTGCGAGTTTCATCGGGTTGCTTGGGAACCCAAATGCGACCGTCGTTGCGCAATGATTCGCTCATCAGTGTCAGTTTGGCTTGGTGCTCACCTGATGCCGGAATCGCCGTCGGATGGATTTGGGTAAAACAAGGATTGGCCATGCCCGCACCCCGACGGTAGGCCCGCCAGATGGCCGTCACGTTGCAGCCCTTGGCATTCGTCGACAAGTAATAGACGTTGGAATACCCGCCGGTGGCCAGCACCACCGCATGCGCGGCATGCGACGAGATCGCGCCGGTCACCAGATCGCGGGTGATGACGCCGCGCGCGCGACCGTCGATCACCACGATGTCGAGCAGTTCTTTGCGGGTATGCATCTTGACGTTGCCGGCATGGATTTGTTGCGCCAAAGCCGAACAAGCGCCCAACAACAACTGCTGTCCGGTTTCACCACGGCAATAGAATGTCCGCTCGACCAGCACACCGCCAAACGAGCGATTGGCCAGCATCCCGCCGTATTCACGGGCAAACGGCACACCTTGAGCGACCGCCTGGTCGATGATGCTGGCGCTGACTTCGGCCAGTCGCCACACGTTGGCTTCGCGGGCGCGAAAGTCACCGCCCTTTTGCGTGTCAAAAAACAATCGGTATACCGAGTCACCGTCGTTGCGGTAGTTTTTGGCGCCATTGATTCCACCCTGCGCCGCAATACTGTGCGCCCGTCGGGGGCTGTCGTGAAAACAAAAACAGTCGACTTGATAGCCCATTGCCGCCATGGACGAAGCCGCAGATGCGCCCGCCAATCCGGTTCCGACAACGATGATGCGGTATTTGGGCCGGTTGCGAGGGCCCACCAACCGCAAGTGCTCGCGATGCGTCTCCCACATCTCTTCGATTTGGCCTTCCGGGATTTTTGCGTCCAACCGCATCTGGTCAGTCCTCTTGTTCTAATTTCGCCGCATTCAGCCCGCGGGAGTTAACGATGATGATTTGCGTGTCATCCCCGCTGCGGACGACTTCGCCGTCGATCGGTTTGAGCACGCCCACAAAAAACGCAGTGGGCACGGCCACGAACCCAACGAACAGCACGACGGAAATGCCCATGGCCAATCGTCTCAACCCGCGGTTGCGGTCGGGATTGTCCCAGCCCAGTGTTTGAAACAGGCTCCAGGTACCGTGGACCAAGTGCAAGGTGAGAATCGCGATGCTCACGATATAAACCGCAAACCAGGTGAACTGATTAAAGGCAGCTTGCAGGTTTTCATAGACCTGGCCGTGCTCAAAGCGAGAAGGCTGGATCCAGCCCAGCGTAAAATGCAGCAAATGGAACAGGACAAACACCAACAAAAACAGGCCGGTATACATCATCCACCGCGCCGATTCCGTGGCGCGGGCAAAACGATTTTGCTGGTAACCGATGGGACGGGCGGCGCGATTCAACCTGGCCAACTGAATGACGCAAACCACGTGCAATATCAACGACGCCAGCAGCACCAATCGCGCCACCCACAGCGCGCCGGCATGCGGAATCAACGGTTCGCCAATTTCTTTCAAAAATTCGGCGTACTCATCGATATCCGGTCGGCCCTCGGGCGTGTCCGGCAAAAACACTTTAAGGTTGCCCGCCACATGCCCGATCAAGAACCCCAGCATTAAGACACCGGTTACGGCCACAATGATTTTTTTGCCGACAATGCTGCGGTAAAGGACGACAAGTCGTCTCACGGGTCGCGGGTCCTTGCAATGATGGGGCGTCGTTGGTTTTTCAATGGCGGTTAGTCGATATTCGATCGACACGGTTCGATCAAAACGGCTTGATCGACACGCGCCCTTGATTGTACCGATAAAAAGTCGAATCTCTAACGGTGGGCACCTGACGCTCGCTAAAGAAACCGGCTCCCGTCAGTGCGGGTGATCGACGACTTTTGGACTGCCGGCCCCCTCCAGCCTCTGTTGATGTTTGTGCATGATTCGCCGAGCTGACGGCCCGAATAGTTGACGGACGTCGCTAAGCGGCTGAAAGCGTCCAAAGTTTCACAACTTGGGTACTCGGCATCAAAATCTTGTAAGCTGGAGGGCAATTGTCGCGTCCCAATTTCAATCGCGAAAACGGCGTGGATTTTGGCGATTTTGACCGGAAAATTGTGCTGCGATTGCATTGGCTAATCGATAGGCATAAATTTCATAAACCGGAACTGAATTTATCGGGGAGCATCATGAGTAAACTCGTTCTGCTGGCCGTGGTGGCCGCCGCAAGTTTGATTGGCTGGCTGGTGTACTGTTATCAGGCCCCGACGACGGCCACAACGGAAGAATCCCAGGCCGCGCATACCCAATCCAATCAGACATCGTCGCCCCAACAGGCAAAGGACAAAGTTGTGAAAACTGAACAACAATGGCGGCAACAATTGACCAAGTTGCAGTACTACGTGACGAGAGAAAAGGGCACCGAACCGGCGTTTTCCAATGAGTACTGGAATAACAAAGCGGACGGCCGATACGTTTGCATCTGCTGCGGCCAACCCTTGTTTGACTCGGAAACCAAATACGAATCGGGCACCGGCTGGCCGAGCTTTTGGCAGCCGATCGACAAGGAAAATGTCGACACCGAAGCAGACAATTCGTTGTTCATGCGACGGACCGAAGTCCTGTGCAGCGGGTGCGACGCACATCTGGGGCACGTCTTTGACGATGGGCCCAAGCCGACCGGCAAACGGTACTGCATCAATTCGGCGTCGCTGAAATTTGTCGATCGCGCAGCAACGCCCGCGAAAGATGATGAATCCTCCGAAGACAAGTCTGTCGACAAATAAAACCGGCCAGCGGTGTGCAGGCGTCGCGGTTGAGCGAAAGTGATCACGAGTGGAAAAACCTCGGCAGCAGGGTGTCTGAAGTCATGGCGACTTCAGCTACGGAACAAACCCTGGTCAATCGCCAAAACACCCATTCGATTTTCACGCAACGGTGCATCGACCTGATCTCAACGGAGCCGCGACCGTCAGGGAGCGAGCATCGCATCCTACCCTCCCTCACGGTCGGGGTTCTGTTTCCGTCCTTGCCTTTGTGACCCCCTGTTCAAAACCAGCTCGGAGCCGCAATCGTTAGCGAGCGAGCAACGCATCCCACCCGCCCTCACGGCCGGGCTTCTGTTTCCTCCTTGCCTCCGTGACCTCCTGTTCACAACCAATTCGGAGCCGC
>JBFILF010000502.1:0-3672 GCA_041599835.1 Pirellulaceae bacterium | reverse complement strand
GCTACGCCAAAATGTAGAACAAGCCGCTGACGCACTGCGGCAGCTGGCCGCCGAGGAAGGCCAGGCGTTTTCCAACTGGCTGGACGATTTAGCGGCGCGCCGAGCATTGGTCGAATCCGACGAGCCGCTCGTGCCCGGTCTGATTAAACACATTGACTTTCGCGAAATCGAACTGCACGGCAACTCGCTGGCCGGCGGGGATGATCTTGAATCTATCACGGTCAAGCTGTCTGGCGATGATGAGATCAAGTTGGATGTCGGCAACTTTCGACGGTTTGATCCATTCACGATCAGTTGCCGCATTCGGGTTCCCGATCACAAAGATCGCGCGGTGGTCTATCATCGTTCGCGAGCCTGGACAGATGCCGCCAGCCGTGGATATCAGTTACTGATCGAGAACGGAAAACTTTCGGCCTCGCTGATCCACTTCTGGCCCGGCAATGCCGTGAGCGTGCAAAGCGTGGATGCACTGCCGCTGGACCGATGGTTGCACGTGGCCTGGGTCTATGACGGCAGCTCGCGGGCAGCCGGCCTTCGGCTGTTTGTCGACGGCCGCCCCCAGCCGGTCGAGGTAATTCGAGATCAATTAACCAAGAACATCACTGGCGGCGGCCAGGACCACCTGGCCATCGGCGCGCGGTTTCGCGATCGCGGATTCACCAACGGGTTGATCGGCGACTTTCGCGTCTTTGATCGCGGATTGACCGAGATTGAAATCCGCCAGTTATATGAGCCGCGGACGTTGCCGGATCTATTTTCAAAATCGAACGACCGCTTGAGCGACCAGGAGCGACGGTGGCTGGGCGAGTATTTTCGGTGGCATCACGACTCAACGATTCAAGCGGCGGCCGACAAATTGCGAAACGCCCGCAAATTGCTGTGCGAATTTGAGGATAAACTGACTGAGATCATGGTGATGCGCGAGCTGGCCCAGCCGAGACCAGCTTACCGGCTAAGTCGCGGTGCCTACGACGATCCCGCCGAGGCTGTATCGGCCGACACGCCGGCCGTGTTGCCGCCACTGCCGGTGGATTGGCCGCGCAATCGTTTGGGCCTGGCCCAATGGGTAACCCATCGTGATCACCCACTATTGGCCCGAGTTACGGTCAATCGATATTGGCAGATGATTTTCGCACGCGGTTTGGTGCGCACGCCGGAAGATTTCGGCAGTCAGGGCGCGCCGCCGACGCATCCACAATTGTTGGATTGGCTGGCGCGTGACTTTGTCGATCATGGCTGGGACGTCAAGCGTCTTCTCCGCCAGCTGGTGACTTCCGCGACTTATCGTCAATCAACCAAGACGACCGTCGCACATCGCCAAACCGACCCTGACAATGTGTGGTTGGGCCGATCGCCCAGTTATCGATTACCGGCAGAAATGATCCGAGACCAGGCGCTGGCAACCAGCGGATTGATGATCGATGTGATCGGCGGAGCGCCGGTGCGACCCTATGAAGTCGCAGCAGCCTTCAAACCCAGCAAGGCCGATCAGGGACCCGGTTTGTATCGGCGGAGCTTGTACACGTATTGGAAACGCACCAGCCCCGCGCCGGTAATGACCACACTGGATGCCGCCACCCGCGACGTGTGCCGAGTCAGGCGCGAGCGTACGTCGACGCCGATCCAGGGCCTGGTGCTGCTGAATGACCCGCAAATGATCGAAGCGGCGCGGCACTTGGCCCAGCGGACTATCGTGCGGCATTCGCATGAGTCATCGTTGCAGATTGGCACCGAGCTGTTTCGGTTGGCGACCAGTCGCCATCCCAGCGATGCGGAATTGGACATCGTGTTGAAACTCTATCGGCAGCAAGTGGAACATTTTGCCGCATCCCCGGAGGAGGCGGCGAAATATTTGAGTGTCGGCCACAACACGTATGATCCGGCCATGGAGGCTAACCAACTGGCCGCCTGGTCGACCGTGGCCGGTACCTTGATGGCTATGGACGAATGCGTCAATAAGCGATAATGGGTTGATGGCAGACGATGCCGGGAAATTGCAAATGACCCAACACTGTACTGGATTTGAATCACCGATCGGGATGAGTCGCCGCCGCTTTCTGGGCGGTTTGGGGATGGGATTGGGTTCCGTCGCCTTAACGCATTTGCTGTACCAGGACAATGTTCTAGCGGACGAAACGGGGGGCCTGCTGTCGGCGTTGCATCATGCAGCATCAGCCAAACGAGTGATCTTTCTATTTCAAAGCGGGGCGCCGTCGCAAATCGATTTATTCGACTACAAACCGTTGTTGAACCAGGTGCACGGAGAGCAGTTGCCAGATTCCGTGCGGCGCGGGCAGCGGTTAACCGGGATGAGCGGCCATCAATCGAGCTTGCCGCTGGTGGGCAGCCCATTTGAGTTTGCTCGCCACGGAGACTGTGGCAATTGGGTTAGCGATTTATTGCCGCATACGGCCTCGATGGTCGATGACTTGTGTTTTGTGAAATCGATGCACACCGAAGCCATCAATCACGGACCCGGTGTGACGTTTATGCAAACCGGTTCACAGTTTCCGGGCCGACCCAGCATGGGCGCCTGGCTGGCTTACGGATTGGGTTCGCAAAATCAAAACCTACCGTCGTTTGTGGTGATGGTGACCAAAGACAAAGGTGGTCAACCATTATTTGCCCGCTCGTGGGGCAACGGATTCCTGCCGTCGCGATTTCAGGGAGTCCGGTTTCGGGCGGGGGCGGATCCGGTGTTGTATTTGAATAATCCACCGGGTTTGGATCGATCCAGTCGCCGGCGGATGTTGCACGCTCTGCGGGAACTTCACGAAATTCAACTAGCCCAATCGCCAGACCCCTTGTTGGAAACGCAGATCGCCCAATACGAACTGGGGTTTCGCATGCAAGCGGGCATTCCGCAACTGATGGACTTGTCCAACGAACCGGCCAGCACATTCGAGATGTACGGTCCGGACTCGCGCAAACCGGGAACCTTTGCGGCAAATTGCCTCCTCGCCAGGCGAATGGCCGAGGCAGGCGTGCGGTTTGTGCAGCTATACCATCCGGGCTGGGATCAACACGGTAATCTGCCGAACGCCATCAAGACTCAATGTCGGGAAACCGACCAACCGTCGGCAGCGCTGGTGCAGGATCTCAAGCAACGCGGAATGCTGGACGAGACTCTGGTGATTTGGGGCGGTGAATTTGGCCGCACCAATTATTGCCAAGGCAAGCTGCTCCCGGGCAATTTCGGCCGCGATCACCATCCGCGGTGTTTCACCATTTGGATGGCTGGCGGCGGTGTAAAGCCCGGCTCGAGTTGGGGTCAAACAGACGACTACGGCTACAATATCGCGGAACATCCGGTGCACATTCATGATCTGCACGCGACGATGCTTCACGCGTTGGGAATCGACCACGAGCGGCTGACGTACAAACATCAGGGCCGCCATTATCGGCTGACGGACGTGCACGGCCAGGTCGTCCGCCAATTGTTGGCCTAATCCGCCTGCCACCGGGTGCGGCAATGGCGCGCAAATTGCACTTCTATGGCAAGGACGGCCCGCCGGTGGGGGTCGCTAATTGGTTGTCAGCGAATCGACGCATCGATTGATCTGTGCAGTTCGGGGGATTGTGGGAAAAAACAAGGAGATAACCATGGATATTAAAACCATCATGTGCCCAATTGATTTTGCGGAACACGGCCAGGCAGCGTTGAATTATGCG
>JBFILF010000501.1:0-3673 GCA_041599835.1 Pirellulaceae bacterium | reverse complement strand
TCGTCGGTCATGTGCGTGGCGTGAATTAGACACCAATGTTCATTCACCTCAAATGTATCCATCAAATATTCAACGGGTCGTTTTCCGGTTGCTTGAAGACACTCGTCAACTTCCCGCGTCTGCTCGGCGACGTGAATGTGAATGGGACAATCCGCTAACAATTCTTGCGTTGATTTCAACACCGCGTTGGCGTCGACGGCATCGACGGCGCGCAACGAGTGCAGCGCGACGCCCAGCGAAACACGTGGATGAGCATTCCATTTGTCGTGCAATCCCTGCACGATGCTTAGGAATTGGTGTGGGTTGCAGCCAAACCTTTTTTGGCCACTCTCCAGCGGCCGGCCGTCGAATCCGCCGCGCTGATAAAACACCGGCAACATGCAAATGTTCATGCCGACGTCGACGGCCGCCAGGATCAGCGAGTCGGCCATGGCCGTGACGTCACGATACGGCGTGCCATCAGGGTGATGGTGCAGGTAATGAAACTCCCCCACCGTCGTGTAACCGGCTTGCAACATGGTTGCGTACAAATTGCGGGCAACGTTGTACACGTCGTCAGGCGTTAACTGCTCGATAAATTGAAACATCAGGTTGCGCCACGTCCAAAAGCTGTCGTGTTCGGCGGTGCGATACTCGCTGAGACCGGCGAAAGCCCGCTGGAAGGCGTGGCTGTGGACGTTGGCCATGCCGGGGATGGCGACGCCGTCGTGAATTTCCGCCGCGCCTTTTGCGACGGAGGCACCGATTTCAATTTTTTCAATGATCCGCCCTGCCACCGTCAGCAACACTCGTTCGGCCCATTGGTCATTGACCAACGCCGATTGAAAGAAAAGTTGCCGCGCCTGAGTCATATCGTTGGGGCCTTAGCGATGATCGACGATCAACTCGCCCTTTTTATAAACCGCCTGGCAGGGATTGTGTCCGATACCGTAAGCCAATTCGGCGGGGGACTGAATGTTCCATATCACAAGGTCCGCCTGGCGGCCGACCGCCAACGTGCCCAGCCGGGATTCCCAGCCCAATGCCCGCGCCGCCTGGCACGTCACACCAGCCAGTGCTTCCTCGGGTGTTAGCCGAAACAAGGTGCACGCCATGTTCATCATCAACAGCAAGCTTGCCACCGGCGAACTGCCGGGATTGGCATCCGTGGCGACGGCTACCGGAATTTCCAACCGCCGAAACATATCGACTGGCGGAATTTGCGTTTCGTGAATGAAATAAAATGCGCCCGGCAGCAGCACGGCCACGGTTCCCTGTTCGGCCAGCGACTCGGCACCGGCGCGATCGAGGTATTCGAGATGATCGGCCGTGCGGGCACCCAGTCGTGCCGCCATCGCAGCGCCGCCTAGATGGGAGAGTTGTTCGGCGTGGATTCTGAGATTCAAACCGGCGGCTTGAGCGGCCTCCAGCACTTGCCGCGACTGGTCGACGTCGAACGCGATTTTTTCGCAAAATACATCCGCCGCTTCACACCAGGCTGCCGCCTGCGGAATCATTTCGTTGCATACATAAGCGACATAGTCGTCGCTGCGCCCGGTAAACTCCGGCGGCACCGCGTGCGCGCCGAGGAAGGTCCGGGCAATGTCCAGCGGCATCGAGTCGCGCAGGTCCGTGGCGACTTGCAACATTTTGAGCTCGGTTTCGGTGTTCAGACCATAACCCGATTTGATTTCCAACGAAGTCACGCCTTGTCGCATCAGGTGTTCGATGCGGGACCGCGCCGCCGCGTACAGCTCGTCGCCAGTGGCATCGCGCGTGTGGCGGACCGTGGACAGGATGCCGCCGCCCCGCGCGGCGATCGCTTCATAACTGTCGCCCAACAACCGTTGTTGCCATTCGTCGGCGCGGCTGCCGCCCCACACCAGGTGCGTGTGGCAATCGATCAAGCCCGGCGAAATGAACTCGCCGGAGCCGCGGATTACCTGCGGACCATCACGCGTCAAATCGGCAGCGTCCGCCGCGCGACCCACCCAGCAAATCGTTCCATCATCGATGGCAATTCCCCCGTCCGCAATCAAACCGTAAGGCACGCCCGTCGGTTGCATCGTGATCAGGTGATAATCCAACAGCAACAGGTCGGCGTCGCGAATGGCATCAGCATCGGACGGGTTATCCATGCGAGATGATTTCCTGCGATGAATTCCTGCACCGTGTCAACGGTTTCACGACGTCAACCGTTTCACAATGTCAACCGCTTGACGCCGTAATCCATTGCACGAGGGTGTCGATGATTCCTTCCAACACTGGCCGCACCGCCGCGGCCCGTCCATCATGCCACTGGCCCGAAGGTTCGTCCATATAGGTGGCTTGCGACAACTCCAGCTGCACGGCGTGAACCTGCTGGTTCGGTTGCCCGTAATGTCGTGTGATGTAACCGCCCACGAATCGGCCATTGACGGCGTAGGTGAAATGCTGTGTGGCAAGGTATTCGCGTATTGCTGACTCGAGTGTGTCGGCACACGATTGCCCGTGAGCCGTTCCAATATTTAAATCCGGCAACACGCCGTCGAACAAACGGGGCACGCGCGAAGCAATCGAATGCGCGTCAAACAGTACCGCGGCGCCGAACTGAGCCTTCAGCCGCCCAAGCTCCTGGGCTATTTGCTGGTGATACGGTTGCCAAAAACGCTGCAATCGGTGCCGGACGTCGGCAGGTTCCGGTCGCTTGTCCGGTTGATAAATCTCCTGTCCGGAAAACGTGTGCACCGGGCAGAGCTGGGGAGTGGGACGACCGGGGTACAGGTTGGAGTTATCGGGCGGTCGATTGGGGTCGATGACATACCGTGAAAAGTTGGCTCTAATCGTACTGGCGCGACGGAGCCATTCAAATTCGTATAGTCGCGGCAAATGCCAATCCGTATCTGGCCGCTGCAATCCGGCCGCGGTCATGCCGGCAGCCATTTCGGCTGGAATCTCCGTGCCGCTGTGCGGAAAACTCACCAGCAGCGGGATCTCGCCGGCTCGAAAAGCGAAAAGCTCATTCATATTTTTTTGGTGTGGCCCAACGAATACGGAAACTGGCAACAACTTACTTGAAAAGAACGGTAAAATCAGGCCACCAGAAAGTTAGAACATTCATGTCCGCAATTGCCAATCAGTCACGTCACCTCAAATCACCGCACGGTACTCAGCTTTCCTGCAAAAGCTGGCTCACCGAAGCGCCGTTGCGGATGCTGATGAACAACCTGGATGAACAGGTGGCCGAACATCCCGACCAACTGGTCGTGTATGGCGGTATCGGCCGCGCCGCCCGCAACTGGGAGTGCTTTGACAAAATTG
The DNA here is from genome assembly GCA_041599835.1 of Pirellulaceae bacterium. Classification (GTDB taxonomy): domain Bacteria; phylum Planctomycetota; class Planctomycetia; order Pirellulales; family Pirellulaceae; genus CAJQPP01. The sequence continues at coordinate 394 of JBFILF010000501.1, read as the reverse complement.
TGGAGACGTTGCGGCAGCTGGAAAACGATCAAACGCTGCTGGTGCAATCCGGCAAACCGGTCGGCGTCTTCAAAACCCACCGAGATGCGCCGCGCGTGCTGATCGCCAACAGCAACCTGGTACCGCACTGGGCGACGTGGGAGCATTTTAACGAGTTGGATCGCGCGGGGTTGATGATGTTCGGCCAAATGACCGCGGGTTCCTGGATCTACATTGGCAGCCAGGGAATCGTCCAGGGAACGTACGAGACGTTTGTTTCGCTGGGCAAGACGCATTACGGTGGAAACCTGGGCGGACGATGGATCTTGACGGCGGGTCTTGGTGGCATGGGCGGCGCCCAGCCGCTGGCTTGCACGATGGCCGGTGCTTCGATGCTGGCCGTTGAGTGCGACCC
>JBFILF010000500.1:0-3752 GCA_041599835.1 Pirellulaceae bacterium | reverse complement strand
TTGCGTCCGTACTTCTCCTTGATCGGCCACAGCAGCCGGCGCGCCTTGTCCAGGTTGCCGTTGTCCGGCCAGCTGTTTAAGGGGGCGAAGCGCTGGGCTCCGGTGCTGCCGCCGCCGCGGCCGTCGGCAATGCGGTAGGTGCCCGCAGCGTGCCAGGTCATGCGGACAAAGAACGGCCCGTAGTGGCCGTAGTCGGCCGGCCACCAGTCCTGCGACTGGGTCATCAGCGCGTCGACGTCCTTGGCCAGGGCGTCGAAATTCAGGGTTTTAAACTCCGCGGCGTAGTCAAAGTCCTCGCCCATCGGATTGGCCTTGGGGTGGTCCTGACGGAGGACCCTCAGGTTCAGCTGATTCGGCCACCAATGCTGGTTGGCCGTGATGCCGACCGCCTGGAAGGCCTGGTGCATCACCGGGCAGCGCGCCGCCGTAGGCGCGTCGCTGGTGACGACCGTGCCGTGCTCTTCATTGCTCATTGGTTCTCTCCTGGATTGCTCGTGTTGCGGCCGTGACTTGTGTTCGTCCGCTTGCTCAAGTGCTGTTTGCCGCCTTGCGGCAGTCGGGGCAGATGCCCCAGTAGACGACCTCGGCTTCGTCGATCTCGTAGCCGAAGTCCTCGGCTGCGGTCAGACAGGGCGTGTCGCCCACCGCGCAGTCGATGTCGACCACCTGGCTGCAGCTGCGGCAGACCAAGTGATGGTGGTTGTCGCCGACCCGGTGCTCGTAGCGGGCAACCAACCCGGCCGGCTGGATCCGCCGGATGAGGCCCTTCTCGAGCAAAACGCCCAGGGCGTCGTAGACCGCCTGGCGCGAAATAGCGCCGATCTCGGCCCGGACCGCCTCGGCCGCCTCGTCGGCGGAGCAGTGCGGCCGGGCGGACACCGCCCGCAGCACAGCCAGGCGTTGGGCGGTGATCTGGAGTCCGTGTTGGCGAAGGAGATCGGCGGGTTCGACAGGGGGCTGAGGCACCCGCGCAGTCTTAATCAGATTTCAGACTGAGTCAATAATTGGTTTTGATCTGATTCGTCGCGAGGAACCGGAACCTGTGGCGCCGGCTCAAGTAGAATCCAATCAACCCACCTCGTCTCCCGAACCAGCCGCCCAGGAATCGCCGCCGCCCAAACCGCAGCCGGCTGCTCAATCCAGCCGGGCAACGGTACCATCCCATCGCACGTCGACCACCGACCCTGCCGAATTCGCTGCAGGTCCGGCCATGCGCCGCTTTGCCCGCGAACTGGGTGTCGATTTGGCCGTCGTCACGGGCACCGGAGAATCCGGCCGGATTACCCGCGAAGACATTTTAAAAGTAGTGCGGGCCGGCGGTGCCAAAGCCGCGGTTGGCGCTGGCACGCGCGACGAGCACGGTCCCGTGCGAATTGAAAAGCTTTCGCGAATGCGCCGCACGATCGCCGAGCAAATGCACCGCTCCTGGTCGACCGTGCCCCGCGTTACCAACTTTGACGACGCCGACGTCACTGACCTGGAAAATATTCGCAAATCCAGCAAGGCAGATTATGCCGCCCGCGGCATCAAGTTGACGTCGATGCCATTTGTGATTAAGGCCGTCGCGATGGCGCTGCGCGAGCATCCCGTGATTAACGCCTCGGTGGACGTGGAGGCCGCTCAAGTCACTTACAAGGAATACATCAACATCGGCATTGCCGTCGACACCGAACGAGGTTTGGTCGTTCCGTCATTGCGGGGCGTGGATGATTTATCGATTCCGGAAATCGCCAAGAAACTTGGTGAAATTGCCGAGCAAGTCCGCAACAATCAGTTCACCATCGACGATCTCAAAGGCAGCACGTTTACTATCAGCAACCTCGGCGCGATCGGCGGTACATACTCAACGCCAATTATCAACGTGCCCGAAACGGCCATATTGCTAATCGGCCGATCCCGCAAGATGCCGGTGGTGGTGGATGATCATATCGTCTCGCGTCTGATGATGCCGCTAAGTATTTCCTATGATCACAGGCTGATCGACGGCGCCGCCGCTGCGCGATTTTTGAACGATGTGATTGGCTATCTGGAAGCCCCCAGCCGGTTGCTGCTTGCGCCCTAGAAACGACCCTTCTAGAGGCGGCAGGCCGAGTTCGCTATTTTGACAACCGGCGGGAATTCTTCGCCAGATCCGGAACGGCCTGCCTTGATGCACGTCAAATGTGAAACGGAGCTACGTTTGGCGATGCCCTTACGTGCTGGCAACCAACCAGGCAGGAAAGGATACTGCAAGTTGTTTTCACGCTGTGAGACCGGCCATGAATCAAGTTCGCTATCTGACTTCATCTGTTGGAAGTATCGGGCAAATGGTTCGACATATCGCGTTAAACGGTACTACGCTGATTCTAGCCCTTTCCTTCATGCCGAACCGGGCGATCGCGCCATCCGATGCGCATGCATTGCCACCCAACAAGGCAACGAATTGGCAGCTGATCACGTGGAACCAGGATCAGGAAGAGGTCAAGTCCCATACAAACCAGGAACAGGCGTCTCAGGACAAATGGCTCGCCCGCGGCACCATCGTCGATGGGGCCGGCAATCCACTGAGCGGCGTTCAGGTGTGGGCCAACACTGGTTGGGGCACGCTGCGGCGGACTGGCCAGGCGGTCACCAATGACAACGGCCGGTATGAATTGGAATTTGGACCGGGCATACGATTTACGGATGGCGACGACTCGGTTCGCGTCCAAGCGGCGACGATTTTTGCCGCCAAAGACGGTTTCGTGGAACAGAACTTGTGCCGGGCCGGCGATAGACTGATGGCCGCCAAGATGCCCACCGAAGATTCGGATTGGGGAACGGTCACGCAGATGAAAGACAAAATAATCGTCAAAGGGAACCCGGTCACTATCGACTTTGTGATGATTCCAGCCGGCAGGATCGAAGGCTACCTGATCGATGACCAAGGTAAATTGCTGCAAAACCGCAGTGTCTCGCTGACCGGTCCCGAACTGCCCCCCAGCAGCAGTGTGCTGGACCAGGTCTACACGGATCGCGGCGGCAAGTTCTCGATCAACGATATACCGGTGGGCAAAAAATGGCAGTTCGAAGTTCGCATTCCAAAATCCCCCAAACTATTGACTGGCGAATTTCAACTGGCCGGCACTGATGTGGAAAAGGTTTTGCTGACTGTCGATTTTGGAAAAGAACCGCCCAGCCTCACGCGCTCGCAACTGTCCGACGAATTAGAACGTCGCTTATCGGGCCGCGCCATTGAGTTGCGCGATGCACCGGCAATTCGCGGTACGTTGCCTCCGGAGCGGGACCAGCGCGACTTGGCGTGGGATGAACCCAAAAATGGTTTGCAAGCCGCTTTGCACATTTTGGGTGACAAAAAGGTATCCGCTGGCGACATTATGAAAATCGAGATGGTCATTCGCAACACCGGCGATGAAACCGTTCGATTTGAAAGTTCACGGTGGCGGCAAGAAGACGAATTAATGGTATGGGAAGTTGAACAGGGCAAATCGATGGAGGTCTCGACCGCCTGGTACTCTGGTTGGCCTGTTATCAACACTTACGAGGTGCGTGCGGGCGAAGAAGTGGTGATTGACGCTGGCGACATTGCCATCGTTGGCCCAGGCGACGAGATGCACAAAGCCGAGCATCCGGCAGTTTATTTTGCCAAACTTCCGACCGGCAGCTACAAATTCCGTTTTCGACTGTACTTGCCCGACATCAGCCGCTTCAACGCGCATGAAGGCCACTGGAAAGGCCGTCTCTATACTGGCGATGTGGAAGTCAAAGTGAAG
>JBFILF010000499.1:0-3799 GCA_041599835.1 Pirellulaceae bacterium | reverse complement strand
TCCAATCCCTGGGTCTTGGAAAGAACCAGCTGCGATCAAATAGAATCCACTGGCCTCGCCAGGAATGTGTTTAAGCAGGTTTTTTGAAATCTCCGATACCGGGCCAGTAGGAGCCGGAGTGGCCCGCGACATGGCCTTCATGGATCCTAACGAATTAAATTGCATGGCTACCCTCTCCCAAAAATTACAATGCGGGCGACAAAATGTCCCATTTTGATTAGCTGATCAATGTACATTCGGCGTTCCAGCTTAACGTAAGCGAGTTGTATCTCTCCCATCCCTTGTTAAGGGTTAGGGTGCAAATTGCGCTGACGTTGGGACTCGTAAAGGATCACGGCGGCGGCGACGCTGATGTTGAGACTGTCGGCGGTTCCCCGCATGGGTATCGAAATCGTCCGGGCCGTCTTGTGTTTCGTCCAGAAATCCGACAGGCCCTCCGCTTCATTGCCGAACACCACAGCCGATGACTGGTTGAAATCGACATCGGTGTAGTTACAGGTGCCGTCGTCGGTGGCCACCAACAACTGCACCCCTTGTCCTGCCAACCAGCGTTCGACTTCCTGGTCGGTGGCGGTGGCCAGCGGCAACGAGAACACGGTGCCTTGGCTGGCGCGGATGCAGTTGGGATGCAAAGGATCGCATTGGGGATCGGACAGGACCAGCGCGCTGGCGGCGGCACCGTCCGCGCTCCGCAATACGGCGCCGATATTGCCCGGTTTTTCGATCGATTCCAATACGACAATTAACGGGACCGCCGGCAATCGAATTTGCGACAATTCCAGTTCCGGTCGCTGCGCAACGGCTACGACGCCGTCTTGCCGGTCGCCGTACTTCAATTTTTTGAATAACTGCCATGGTAGTTCGTAAACGGCCGTCACACCGTCTTCCAACGAATGGACCCAGTCGGCTTCGGAAGCATCTAACAATTCGGGCTGCATGAACACTTCAAGAGGCTTAATCCCCGATTGCACCGCCCGCTGCAATTCCCGCAAGCCAAAAATAATAATGCGGCGCTGGATTTTGCGGCCTCGACTGGTTTTTAATCGAACGGCTGCTTTAAGTCGCGGATTTTGGGTGCTGGTAATTGTTTTCAAGCGGAACCTCCTCCACACCAACGCGCGAAAAAACCGGCCGGCAATCTGCCACCCTGTTGACTGACCAGTTCCAATGCTCCGGATTCCAACTGGTGTTGAAATCCTGGCAGCGAATTTGAAAACTCGCCGACCAACAAATGCTTGAGACGTTCCGCGTCGTAACCGGGGGAATGGCACGTCACGACCATTAATTGGCACCGTGGACAGACGGCACGCAACGACGCCAACAACTGGGGAAAGTCGCGGTCGATTTGCCACCGCGCGGTACCTCCGCCGTGGCCATAACTGGGCGGATCGATAATGAATCCGTCAAACTCAGATTGGCGACGCTGCTGACGCAGGACAAACTTGAGCGCGTCGTCGACAATCCAGCGAATCGGCGCCGCTTCCAAGTCAGAAAGCCGTGCGTTTTGGCTGGCGCGCCTCACGATGTTTTTTGCGGCATCAACATGCACAACCCGGGCACCTAATTTTGCCGCGGCCAACGTGCTGCCGCCGGTGTAGGCAAATAGATGCAACAGCCGTAGCCCCCTGACTCGCGAACTCAGCGACTGCAGCCAGGTCCAAATGGCGGCCTGCTCTGGAAACACACCCAAATGTCCAAAATTGGTCATCGATAATTGAAGTTTGCCAAACCAATTCCCGTAATTCCACTGCTCCGGCGGCGGCCGATGAAGCGTCCATGCACCCCGGTGTTCCGTTTGCAGCACAAACACGCCATCGGCCGCGGACCACGCTGACGGTTGCAGCGGGGGCGCACCCATCGCGGCGGGACACGGCCGCACCAGCGTGTAACCCTGGAATGATTCCATTTTGCGGCCATCGCCAAAATCAATCAGTTGGTAATCTGAGTGCGAAATGGTCCTTGGCCCACATGTGTTTGCTTGATGACAAAAAGTTAAGATAATTCAATCGTATTCCGCCGGCCAAGATGGTGTTGATTCCCAACGCGTTTGCTGACGACAATACGTCCGAGCCCTCGTGAGCGAGCAACCTGTGTTTCTCGCAAACACGAACTTGTTTTTTGCGGATGACAAACATCGATTACCCAACCCTGAACGTTTCGACTTTTTGCCGTTTGGCGGTGTTGATTGCCGGCCTGGGCGTGGCCATCACGGCAGCGGCGCAGGCAACTGAGCCCCACGCAGTTCCAGACGACATTTCGCGATGGATCAGCAAGTTGAGCGCGGATCGATTCGCCGAACGGCAGGCGGCCATGCGAAAACTGATCGAATTCGGACGGGATGTGGTCGAGCCATTGGAATCGTCCATTCAGGGTGGCGAACCGGAAATGCGGATGCGTTCGATGGCCGTCTTGCAGCGGCTGGCGATCAGCCGAGACCCGGAAACGCAAACGGTGGCCCAGGCGGCAATCCAGCGGCTGGCCGAGTCCGCCGATGGCGATATCCGGCGGCTGGCCCAGCAGACCATGTCGCGATTGGCCGAGGCATTGCAGGAATCCGCCGTCGACGAGCTGCAAAAGCTGGGTGCCGATATCGAAGAATTTACTGGCAGCATTGATGGAATTCGTTACAGCAAACTTTATACGGTGTCGATTGCCACCGGTTGGCGGGGAACCGCGGACGACCTCAAATTGCTGCAGTGGGTCCGCGACATCTCGTCGCTGACGTTGATCGGCGACCAAATCACCGATGAGACGATTGGCTACCTGAGTCAGTACGAACAGTTGCAATCGCTGGTGATCAAACGGGCGAGCATCACCAATTCCTGCCTCGAGACCCTGGTAAATTTGCGGTCCCTCAGCAGCTTGCAGTTCGTGTATTGCAAGATTGATGACGACAGTCTTTCACTGCTGGAAAAACTTCATCAGCTAGCCAGCTTGCAGCTGTATGGCACTCAAGTCTCACGAGACGCGGCGACGAAACTGGCCGACCAGCTGAACATTACGGTGGATCATCGCAAAGGGGCTTTCCTGGGCGTCTATTACAATCGCGGTGGTGAGGTGTGCGAAATTACCCGCGTGGTCCCAGGCAGTTCGGCGGACCAAGGCGGTATCAAAGCCGGCGACGTCATCGTCGCCTTCGATCAACAACTCATTAAATCGGCCGATGATTTCCAAGGGGCAGTCGCAAACTTTACGCCGGGCCAAACCGTCGTCGTGGAGGTTTTGCGGTCGGAGCAGCAGTTGAAACTGGAAATTACGCTCGGCGAATTCATGGACGAGGAAACGCTTAGGTAGGCTTGAACCAACTGCCGCAACGTGAAGCATCGCGAGGCGCGCACACCACCAGGATCGTTATTGATCGCTAGCCTTCCGGGTGGCCGAGCTTCCCTAATACCAGATCCAGCACTTGGGGATGGCTTGCTGCAAGCGAAACACCCCTTCCGGTGTCACGTGGGTGCGGCGGAGCACGAGACAGCGCAAATACTTCAAACCGTGCATGTGTGCCAAACCGTGGTCGGTGACATCGGTGCTTTCGGCGTCGAGCACCTCGCACACGTGCAGGTCGGGCAACGCCAACAATTCCCGATCGCCGAAATTCTCGCCACGGACATCGATGATTTTTCGGCCGTCGAGCATCGAGTCATATCTTTGCCAATCCATCGATCTGGCCAGAATCAAAATTAAATTCCAAAACGGCTTGAGATAGAAAGGCACTGGCACAGCGGGTTTGCGCGCCAACTGTTTTGTCTTGATCACGATCAGCGCATAAAAACCGGTAACGATCCCGATAAACGCTAGT
>JBFILF010000498.1:0-3804 GCA_041599835.1 Pirellulaceae bacterium | reverse complement strand
GGCCGCAGCCTGACCGCCGCCTTTGCCGGTGCCGATGCAACGATCGAGCGCGGCACGTTGTGGTGGTCGCACGAGGGACACCAGGCGATCCGCGACGGTGACTGGAAACTGGTCAAGACCCGGCAGAGTGAATGGGAGCTTTTCGATTTGGACGAAGATCGCGCTGAGACCAACGACCTCGCGAGTAAAATGCCGGATCGGGTGAGGGCGTTAGCCGATAAGTGGCGGGCGATGCGCGACTCGTTCATCGAGCACGCACTGCTGGAACCGCCGCCGGAAAAGAAATGATTTTCGAGCTCAGGGATCGGTGTGAGTGCCGAGTGCTGAGTGCCAAGCGACCATTGCTGGACGACAAGCTGAGAAATCCTTCTCAGTATCTTCGTCTTGGTCCTCGACGATGATTCTTGGTTGGGTGGTGGGTGAATGGCGGCGTGGCGAGTGCCGAGTGCGAATGACGCCGGTCGCTTTTAACAGGAGTTTGCGGAGAGCATAGAGAAGATTCCCCCCCGCTCCGTCTTTTCGGTGTCCTCGTGTGAAAATCACGACTTTGCCTATTTCGGCAATTTGCACCCCTTGTTGGGCGATCTGCATTCATGGCTGCCATCCCCGATGACGGGCGCCTGCCGCGAACGGCATTGCCATGATTTCAAGGGTGTCGCCGCTTCCGGGCTTTGAGAATTCATTTCACGCATACCGTGGGCTTGGCGCCCACGGCTACAACCTTCTGCCGCATCGCGGCTTGCCTCTGAATTCTCTGCAACCTCCTGTTAGATGCCGTCTGCAGCCATTGACGAAAACAAAATGAAGTCAAGCACAACTATCATTCAAGTTGCCGCGCGTGCCATAGCGTCGGGACATCGACGCGGAGCTGCTTAAGCTGTAGCGTGATCAAAACCGCTTCGACATTGGCTAGCACGACGATCACCATCGACAGACGAAACAGCCACGGTGTCCACCCGCCGATCAACGCCACGACGCCGATGCCAATCACGACCCAGGCACCTTTGGCCGCCCAACTGTGATAGCTGGGCAAGCGTCCAAATTTCAACAGGCTGGCAATCCAGCTGGTCCAGTAGCTGATAATGGCGGCGGCAATCCACACCACCTGGTCCGCGATTAACTGCCAATCGTAAATTGCTAGCGCCACCAATACCGAGCAATAAAACACGGCGTCGGCCACGGTATCCAATCGGGCACCGAGTTTCGTTTGCTGGTGTAACACCCTGGCCAGGTATCCATCCAGCCATTCGGTAATCACCATTGAGACGGCCCACACCACGAGTATGGTAATCCAACCTGCCGCGGCAAAGACAATCAGCAGCGGCGAACCCACTAGTCGAGCGAACGACAGTGCGTTGGGCAGCGTGAAGATCTCGTGGTGCGTCGGCATAATTTGTAGCAGGCACCCTCCGTGTGCCGTCCGCATCCGTTAAGTAGTCATGTTTGGAAAATTTGTGATGATGCGGTTTGAAATAATTGGTGGAGATATGTTCAAGTTTCTCACGAAATCCGCCACGAATACTTCGGACTAATTGATTAAATATCGAATTTAATTCCCTGCGCCAGCGGCAGATCGCGCGAATAATTGATGGTGTTGGTCGCGCGACGCATGTAAGCGCGCCAGGCGTCGCTGCCGGATTCGCGGCCGCCGCCGGTTTCTTTTTCACCTCCGAACGCCCCGCCAATCTCGGCACCACTTGTCCCGATATTGACGTTGGCCAATCCGCAATCGCTGCCGGCCGGCGAACAAAACCATTCCGCCTCGCGCATGTCCCGTGTAAATACGGCACTGGACAGTCCCTGGGGAACGCCATTTTGAATGGCAATCGCGTCAGCGAAGTCTCGGTAAGTGCCAAAATACAGAATGGGTGCAAACGTCTCGTTCTGCACTATCGGGGCCGACAAATCGATCTCGACCAGCGCGGGTTGCACGTAGAATCCGCCGGTGGGCACCGGGTCGCTAATTCGATGACCTCCGTGTACGTTTCCGCCCTGATCCCGAGCCTGGTCAAGCGCCGACTGCATATGTTCATAAGCCGCCTCGTCGATCAACGGTCCTACCAGTACGCCCTCATCGCGCGGATCACCGATCGGCAAAGTCTCGTAGGCGGCCAACACGCGGCGTCGCACTTCGTCCGCCACTGTTTCGTGAACGATCAACCGGCGCAACGATGTGCACCGCTGGCCGCAAGTTCCGGCCGCCGAAAACACGATCGCGCGAATCGCCAAATCCAGGTCTGCGGATTCGGCAACGACCGCGGCGTTGTTGCCGCCCAGTTCCAACAAACTGCGGCCCAGTCGCCCAGCGACGGTTTGTGCAACACTGCGACCCATCGGCACACTGCCGGTTGCCGAGACCAGCGGAATGCCCCGATGCGCGGCCAGCGCCTGGCCGACGTCAGCGCCTCCGACAACCAATTGCAAAAGATCTGACGGTGCCTCATCCATGCCGGCGACGCACTCCATCGCGATGGCATGACAAGCCATCGCCGTTAGCGGTGTTTTTTCCGAAGGCTTCCAGATGACTGGATCGCCGCACACCAGCGCGAGCATGGCGTTCCACGACCAGACCGCCACGGGAAAATTAAATGCTGAGATGACACCCACCGGACCCAGCGGATGCCATTGTTCGGTCAGTCGGTGGCCGGGGCGTTCGCTGGCCATGGTCAGTCCGTATAACTGGCGACTGAGCCCGACGGCGAATTCGCAGATGTCGATCATTTCCTGGACTTCACCCAGCGATTCCTGGAGGATCTTGCCGCATTCCAAGGTGACCAGCTGGGCCAGATCCTTTTTTTGCTGGCGTAGCCGCTCGCCGATTTCGCGCACCAGTTGGCCGCGGACCGGCGATGGAACCATGCGCCAGGATTGAAACGCCTCAGCAGCAGCGACCACAGACCGATCGACGTCGACAGCCGCGGCCGTAGGCATGCGAACTAACTCTCCACCGTCAATGGGGGAGCGGACGACGATTTCCGGTCCGTTGCCAATTTGCCATTGGTTTCCGTGAACCACGGCGTGGGTGGGTTTATGCACGCCCAGCTTTTGGAGATACTCTTTGGTTCGATGATCGGTTGCTACAGTTGTCATGGCTGGGCCACCATCAGGTAACGTGACGGATGCGATGTCCTTGATGGATTCTAATCCATGCCTTTTCTGATTGGTACTGATGAAGCAGGTTACGGTCCCAATCTCGGCCCGCTGATCGTCGCCGCTACTGTGTGGCAGGTCGACGATGCCACCGTTGATTTGTTTCACAAGCTAAAGTCTTGCATCTGTGCCGAGCCGCGGTCAGACGCGCCCAACCAAATCACCATCGCCGACTCCAAGTTGCTGTACCAAAGTCGCGGCAGCATTGCCGCACTCGAGCGATCGGTGTTAACGATGCTGCGCGTCGCCGGGTTGCCGGCACTTGAATTTAGGCAACTTGCGCATCTTGTTTGCGGATTAACACCAACTGAGTTGTCGTGTCAAGCGTCGTACGACTGGAACAGCGTGTCGCTCCCGGTCGACGCCGATCCGGCGGCGATCTCGGCGCTGGCTGCGCGAGTGGCTGAGGTTTTGACACGGCAACGCGTCGCCTGCTGCGATATCCGATGTACGGCCATCTTTCCGGAAGAATTTAACGGTGCACTTAAGCACTGTGGCAACAAGGCCTCGTTATTGACGACGAAAACCTGTCAATTGGTTGGGAATTTGCTGGATCGGCTGGCGCGGTCCCATCCGGGCGAGGATGTGTTGGTGTTGTGCGATCGTCACGGCGGCCGGCAGCATTATGCGGGGCTGCTGCAACATCAAATGACG
>JBFILF010000497.1:0-3804 GCA_041599835.1 Pirellulaceae bacterium | reverse complement strand
GGTAATAGCGCCCGCTGCACCGAACTGGCGGCCAGGATCTCCGCGTGTTCAGCCTCAGCTCGCTTTTGATCGGTCAGGTCCTGTCCATTGGCGACGTAGTGGGTTATCTGGCCGGCGGCATTCCGCACGCATGCGATCGTCAGCCGCTGCAAATATTCCTGGCCATCTTTCCGCTTGTTCCACACCTCTCCTTCCCAATGCCCGGTCGCGCCGATCGCCTGCCACATTTCATGATAAAACGCCTGGTCATGTCGTCCAGACCGGAGCACGCGCGGTGTCTCTCCGACAACTTCCTCGGGGGAATATCCGGTCAGCTTGGAAAAGCTGTTGTTGACGCGCAGTATTTTGCCATTTTTGTCGGTGATGATGATGCTATCGTGCACATCGAAAGCGACCGCGGCCAACCGCAATTCGTACTCGGAGGCTCGCAGTTTTTCATTTACTTTGACCAGGTGTTGCGTTTCCTCGGTAACACGCCGCCGCAAATTTTCATTTGTTTCCCGCAACAATTCCTGTGTTTTCAATCGCTCGATAGCGATGGCTGTCATTTGGGCAGCCACTTCAATCACTTTCAGCTCGACCGGCGCGGGCTCACTTGGTTGGTCATAATACATGGCAAACGTACCGAGCACGTCGCCCCTTGGCGAAAGAATCGGCTCGGACCAACAAGCCTTGAGTTTTGCCTGTTCGGCCAGCGGTCGAAATGCGGCCCAATTTGGGTGGTTCGTTACATCGCTGACGATGACGCGTTTACCAGTGAATGCAGCCGCGCCGCACGAACCGACCTTTGGACCGATTTTTAACCCGTCGATAGCTGCGTTGTAAAAATCCGGCAGGCTCGGACCGGCACCCGTTCGCAGACAGTTGGTCTTGTGGTCCAGCAACAAAATCGAGCAAGTCAATCCGGGCAGCAGATTCTCGATCGTGAGGACGAGCTGTTCCAGCGTATTGGCAAGAGTCGCTTCACAAGCAATTTCCTCTAGGATCTTGCCGCGGCCAACCTCGGACAGCTCTAACAGTTTTTTCCCGCTCGTTTCCACGACCGAACCGCGAATCACGACGTGGTTGCGGTACGGCATTCTCACCAGATGCACGTCGCACGGAAATCGTTCTCCGCGGGCATTACGACACCACCACTCAAAAACCGAATCGCTGCCGTTAACCGCTTCTAAAAATTTTTCGCGACCGAGTGTTTTTGACGATTGTCCGCAGGGTTGAGTGGGTGGGCTCAATTCAAACAGGCCCAGTTCCAGCAACGATTCGCGTGTCAGCCCAAAGAGCCTTTCCGCTTGGACGTTTGCATCCAGGAATTGGCCGGATTCGGCGTCAAGCATCACGATGGCATCGGGAGCGTAATCGAGGATCGTGTGCAGTCGTTGTTCCGCCTCAGTCAGCAAAGACCGCTTGCTGCAGCGTTCAGATGACGCCGACGGGCGTTCACCCGTGCGAACCGCGAACCGCTGCCCCGACTCAGACTTGTGAGACTTGCTTTTGTTTTTCATCAAGCGGCCGCTATGTATCCATCGCCGCCCGTTTTCCCGGGCACTCACCAGTTCGGTCTTACGATCGTTGCGCCACTGACCGCCTCGATTTACGGCCGGTCTCTGCATCAAGTTGCATGCGCGTTCGATTCGGGCTTACGCTGTGGTACGCGGAATCACAACGACCTGAAGACATCCCGATTCTCGCTTGTGGCACAAGCGTCAAGCTAGTGTTTGATGGGGAAGAAATGGAAAAAGTTTTGATATTCTGAAACGACAAAATAGCAAGTTGCGTGCCGGGACGCACGTAAATTCGGCCAACGAGCGCCCGGCCAAAAACGTTCATTTCAAAGATTTACTGGGAGCATGCAAGAAAAGCCAAATAATCGCGACTTTCTAATCCAGGTCAAAATTGGGGACCGCAAGTTGCTGGCCGCCTTGCAGCGCGGATTGGTGTGCGACGACGCCCGGCGCGGTCATGGCAATCGATTCGGCTAGGTCAATGGCCGGCGAACGGTCCTCCAGAATCGCCTCGATAAACTCGGCGCACAAAAACACTGAACTGCCACCGTGGCCGCTGTTGTGCTGCATCGGTTTGGGTAACCGGTCGCTGTCCCAATAATTCGGCACATCCCATTGCTGCCAGCCGCCCTGCAGTTTTCGTTTGGCCTGCGGCTGGCCGCCGGAGTTGTCCATCCAGCAAGACATTTCGTCGCCCAACCATTGACCGCGTTCACCGTGGGCGGCGATTTGCCAACACACGGCGAACCGGCAAATGTTCCCTTCGTTGGTGATCCCCAGCGCGATTTCGTTGTCGAATGGGTTGTTGTATTGATTGTCGTCCGCCGTGGGAAAGTCGTCACCGACGCGCTGGCCAATACAAGATACCTTGACGATTCGTTCACCTGTCACGCCCACCAGTAAGCCCAACGAATGCGTCGGATACAGCATCGGCGGAAAACCGTGTCGCCATGATTTTAGGCCCTGCCACCGCGACAACGAATTGTGGCGCGATCCGATTCCCGGGTGATAATATTCCACTTCAGAAAAACAGATGCGGCCGAACTGGCCGGCCCGGTAAGCTTCGCGGGCAGCAATGCACGGCTGCCGGTAATAACTGGACTCGTGCATCATGTACTTGAGCCCCGTGTTCTTTTGCATATCGACCAGTTTCTTCAGCTCGTCCAGAGTCAAACCAACCGGACAGGCGCTAACGACGTGCTTGCCCTGTTCCATACACATCAGCGCATGCCGGGCGTGGCTGGGGGCGTCGGTAAATATCGCGACGGCGTCGAACTGATCGCTGGCCGTCTCCAACATTTTTTCCAGCGACGGAAAGACATTTTTGCATTGGTATCGGTTAACCAGCGCCTGGCGGCGCGCTTCGATCAGGTCGGTCACCGCCGATACCACGCACCCCGGATGTTCGTGCCAGTGATGGGAGGCGCCAAAGCCACCGCCGGCCACCGCCAACCGCACCCGGTCGCCGGCGGCAACCTTGTTTGCCGGGGCGGAGGATGTGGCCAACATCGCCATCGAAACGGTGGCACAACTGGATCCGAGAAACTGTCGCCGCGACGTTGTATTCATCGTGAAACCCGTGTTCTGAATTGACTTGACGAATTGAACCCAATGGTCAGTTCAACAGCATGGCTGGAGAATTGGACCACCTTTGATCATAAACTATTTGCGGTATCGGCAACTCGAGCCTGATGGTCCTTGATTCCCGAACGAATAATGCGGGCATCATGGTCAACGTCTAGTTCTTCGGGACTCCCCACCAAGTGAATGGATGCCAGGCCAGCAAACTAATGCGTGGTTGAATGTCGCCGACCTTGCGTTCGCAAATTCAGATATTCAATAGCAAACGGCCTGCTCTGCCGCCCAAATCCGTTCGATAGACTTGGCTTGCAACAAACTTGGCGTGCAACCAACAGGTATTTAGTTGTTGAGCGGATGAGATGACATCTCGTTATGCACGAAACAACAAAAGTGGTTGAACCTTGAGACAGATTCGTCTTTCCCGCGAATTCCAAAGTGCATAAACTGGAAAATAAGCCGAGACGAATTATGGATAGCCAATCTGCTCAGGAGGATGCCATGAGAGCTTTGGAGCGGTCGCAGGTGGTCAACGCTCAGCAGGCGACTGCCATCCCCTACCGGCAGCGCGGTGACAAAATTGAGTTTTGCCTGGTCACGTCGACGGCGGGCCGTTGGATTTTCCCCAAAGGCATCATCGGTCAACGAGAATCCTACGTGAATACCGCGTCCAACGAGGCGTTGGAAGAAGCCGGATTGCACGGAGATATCGCCGCGAAACCGC
>JBFILF010000496.1:0-3806 GCA_041599835.1 Pirellulaceae bacterium | reverse complement strand
TACTTGCGATGGGTCGGCAGCGGACCGGCTCTAACGAAGCGCCACTGTGCCGGTCCAGTCGCCGTTCCGGTCCATTCGGACCGTGCCGACCGCTAAGGACCAGCCGCGAAGCGGCGCCATTCGATAGTCCCGACCGTCAGGTCGTGGGCAACTTTCCCAAATGCCCATGAGGCCCGCAGGGCCGGCACAACGCCTCGCCATAAATACGCCCCCGGTATCAGACTAGCTTTGTCCGCTCGGCAACGTGTATTCCAGTAGCACCATGTCGCCAGGTAATGGAGTAACAGATGTCAACGCCATCGGGCGACGATTGGGCGAACGGGGCCAATGCGGTATGCCGTCCCCCAATGGCAGCGGGATCACGTGTATCTCAATCCGGTCCAGACTCCGGCGTCCACGAACTGCTGCTGCACATTGGCACCACCGATCTTCCACACGTCCCGCTGTGAATCCTGGCGCAAACGCTGCACCAGCCCGGCCGCGATAAATCCCCGAATCTCCACCATCGAACGTCTTTCGTGATCGATCGAGTCGTCCGCCAATAAAGGTCAACAATGATCGATGGCGCAAGGCTGCATTGCTGGGTGATAAATTGACGCTGTATTATTCTCATCTGCGGCTTTGGCATCAGTAACTGCTTGTGTTTCGGAGAACGAATCATGAAATTAAGCATCCCGGCCTTTGCCCTCGCCTTCGGCATACTGTGGGGCGCGGGCATATTTCTGGCGACGTGGTGGGTGATGTTATTCGACGGACCCACTGGTGAGATTACGTTACTGGGCCGTCTCTATCGTGGCTATTCGATTAGCCCGATAGGCAGCGTCATCGGCTTTGTCTGGGGTTTGTTCGACGGTGTCATTGCCGGGGCACTATTTGCTTGGCTCTATAACCAGTTTGCCAGGATTTGGCCGAATCAAAATCGATTACAAAAAATCGTCACGGGGGAGTGAAATGAATCGACCTGGTAATAACGTTGGGGGTCGAGTCGATTCATGATTATTGGCGACGTTATTGGCAATCAAACGGAGGTTAGCGAAGGCTGGATGTTGGTCCTGGTCGGCGCACTGTTGTTGGCCGGATACGTCTCGCACATTCTCGGTGGTCGATTGCATGTGCCGCGCGTTACTTTGCTCATCCTGCTGGGTGTAATTTGCGGGCCCGATCTGTTGAACATCATTCCGGCGTCGGTATCCGACTGGTTTCCCTATGTTGCTCATTTCGCATTGGCCATGGTGGGCTTTTTGCTAGGTGAGGGATTTGTTGGCAAGCAGCTCGAGCGGACTGGGCGTTCCCTGGTATCCTTGTCCTTGGTCTACGTCCTGGTTACCGCCCTTTTTGTCTTCCTCGCGACGTGGGCCGTGTCGTGGTCAATCGTGATCGCGCTGGTACTGGCTGGCATCGCGCCGGCGTCAGCTCCCGCTGCAACGATCGATGTGGTTCGTGAAAACCACGCCTCTGGTCCACTAAGTCGAACGCTGTTGCGCGTGGTTGCCATTGACGATGTGCTGGGCGTTGCCCTGTTCAGTCTTCTGCTGGCCTTCGCGGAAGCGTGTGTCGGTGGCCAAGCCCTAAACCCCCTCAACATGGTATGGGGGTTATGGGATGTCGCGGGTGGCACGTTGTTGGGATTGTTATTAGGAATCCCGATGGCGTGGGTCACGGGACGGCTGCGTACGGGCGAACCGGCTATTCTCGAGGCGGCAGGATTCGTATTTCTTTGCGGTGGACTGGCTTCGTTGTTTGACGTCTCCTATTTGATCGCGTGCGTGGTGCTGGGTGCCGTCGTGGCGAATCGCGCCAAACATTACACGCGACCCTTTCACGCCATCGATGGCATCCGCGATCCGTTTCTGGCCGTTTTCTTCGTGCTCGCCGGGTTTCGGCTCCAAATCAGCATGTTGCCCGCGATTGGACTTCTCGGATTGGTCTACATCGTGGCCCGTTCGTCCGGCTTGATCATGGGTGGCTACCTGGGTGCGAAAATCGTCAAGGCGCCGGCAGTTGTGCAAAAACGTCTTGGATGGTGCCTGTTCCCTCAAGCCGGCGTCGCCCTGGGACTCGCCATCCTCGCCGCAGATAAAATCCCGGATGTGGGCTGGCAATTGTTACCGTTGATCATTGCCACCACCGTCATCTTTGAATCGTCGGTCCAATTGTTACGCACCACCATCTGCGTCAGGCCGGCGAGACCCTGCAGCCTGATGTGGAACCGCTGGCAAGTCAATAATTGAATGGTTCACGCATCATGGCGTTCGATGAAAGGCTGCACGCCTGGCCGGCACATCGTGTTGCTGCCATTTTGGTGAATCTTCTATTCCAAGCTTTCTGGTAACATCGCTTTGACTTGCGGACTGGCATCGTTGTGCAGGCGAATCAAGTACGCATCGCTGTTCGGTTTGTCCGGGTAAACGAGACTGGAGCCTGCCTCCAACAACATTTGCACGAGATTCACATATTCTTCTTGGCGCTGTTCCGCGCCGCCGGAAAATCTCGAACCGTGAACGGCCCAGCCCAACGGTGAACTTTCGTGAATCGGGTCGAACACATTAACCGCGGCGCCGGCCTCGATCAGCAATCGGGCGTTGGCCGGCTGGCCAAACCAGGCTGCTTGATGCAGGGGTGTTCCCGAATCCAAGCCGGTCGCCTGGATATTCGCATCGACACCGATCAACCATGCGACCCGCTCGGAATCATGGCCACCGGCCACGTCGGCCAGTATCCGATCTTCTTCGGGATTGCCGGTCCGCACTACGGAGGGATGTTCGGCCAAGATTCGGCGGGCCTCGTCCAGCCGACCGTTGACGACCGCGACGGCCAGCCGATCGGCGGCATTCAAAGCTGTCGATGCGCCGCGTAACGCTAACAGCCCGGCCACTTCGTCGAATCGGCGTCTCACCGCGTGAGCGTATGCGGTTTTCCCGTGCAGCGTTTTGGCATCGATGTCGGCACCGTGATCCAGCAGTATTTGCACCGCCGCTTTTCTTCGCCGTCGCGTCGCAACGTGCAATGGCGTTTCGCCATGTGCTCCATATCGAGCATTGACATCGGCGCCGTCGGCCAGCATCTGGCGGAGCACGTCATCGCCGTCCTCTCCGTAATTCCAATCGAGCTTTTGGTGCAGCGTCATGGGCAGCAGGAGCGGCTCGGTTTTATGAATCACCAGTTTCCGTTGGCGTGTGGACTAATCAATGACTTAGTCGGCTTGGAATGGCGTACCCGATCCGGTTTCGCAGAACCGCTTCAGGCTGTTGAGATAATAGCCCCAATTAAAATTGTATGTGCCGTACGTATCGTCATCCAACTCTTGCGCATACTGTTGCACGAATTGGACGGACGTTTCGTCGTCTTGAGGGCGCAACGCAAAGCTGAATGTGTTGTCTTGCCAATTGCCATGGCCGTCGACGCATTGCCAACGAACGAGTCGGGGCGGGTCAAGTTGAATTTGTTTCATGTGCGGGTGAAAGTCCCCATGAAACGTGAATCGAATGACCCCACTTTCGCGCTCCTCGACGCGGGCCCTGGTCGTCCACCAACCCGTAACACCTTGTTCGGTCGTCAGTGCGCGATAAACCGATTCCGGCGGAGTTTCGACATGAAATGTATGAATAATGGTTTTCATTTATGGCTGCCGATAGGAGTCAGAATCCACTGCTTGGCTCAAAATATATTCTGGAAACACAAGGCGCATCACGGTATTAACAGACGAGTTCGCCGCGGACAACCGTGATGGCTTGACCCAGAAGTTTGGTGCGGTCACCGTCGAGTGAGACGATTATTTTGCCGCCGCGACTCGACGCTTGGAAGGC
>JBFILF010000495.1:0-3819 GCA_041599835.1 Pirellulaceae bacterium | reverse complement strand
TGCGATCGTTCAGGCATCGGCCAGCCAAACAGTAAATGCCGAATTTCGAAACTCGGTTCAGCGACGCGCCATCGCGATCCCTGATTTGTCGGGATATCGCCCGAATCCCCGCCAAGCCAATGCCGGATTTGCCCTCCGTGTCTTTGGCAAATCGACGCGCTCCACCAGTTGCGACTGTGACCGCTCTGAGGAAACCAGCCTCGTGCAAACTGTTTATTTGCAAAACGATCGCGACATCCACGCCGCCCTGGCGCGGCGCGACGGGTGGATTGGGCAGCTGGCCGTAATTAACGGATCGGCCTTGTCCCAATCGCAGCAGAGTCAACTCGCCAAGTGGGAACAGCGATTGGCTCAAATGCGCCAGCGTCAACAACAGCTGGAAAAGCGCGGCGACCAGGCTGCGGCAAAGAAGCTGTCGATGCAGATCACGCGGCTCGACCAAAAAGTTAAACCTTTTCGCCAGCGGCAAAAAACGGCGTCTCAACAATTGCCACAGGAATTGGAACCGCGCGATTTGATCCGCGAGGCTTATTTGAGAACGCTCAGTCGATTTCCGACGGAATCCGAAATGCGCCGTTGCCTCGAATTTTTTGACGGGTCCGAAAACGTCGTTTCTGGCGCCACCGGAGTCATGTGGGCCCTGATCAATTCAAAAGAATTCGTGGTGAATCATTAAATGGCGATGTTGGGATCGCCCGTGCAGCTAATTTTGGGTCGAGGTTGAAGTTATGAGTTTCCATCGATTGTGTAACGGAATGACTCGGCGCGACGCGATTCGCGTGGGAATGATCGGTTCGGCTGGCTTGACGATCAGCAGTTTTTTGCGGATGTCGGAAGCCGGCGAGATCGATCCGCGGGCCAAATCCAAAGCCGCCATATTCATCGAGTTGCCTGGCGGTCCGTCGCATCTGGACACGTTTGATCTTAAACCACACGCGCCCAGCGAGTTTCGCGGAACGTTCTCCCCGATCAAGACTAACGTCAGCGGTGTCGAAATCTGCGAGCACCTTCCCCGGATTGCCCAGTGTGCCGACAAATTGGCGATCCTTCGCGGCGTCTCACATTCGCTGGGAGCCCACCCGCTGGGTCAGAAATTCGTGTTCACCGGCAACCGACCAATCGCCTCCTTGGAATATCCGGCGTTAGGTTCTGTGGTGGCGCGGGAGTCGCAGGCTTCGGATGATCTGCCGACGTATGTAGCCATTCCCAATGAGGCGCAGGGACCTGGTTACCTAGGCGTTAAATATGCACCACTGGTCACCAACGCCGCGCCCCGTCCGGGTCAGCCGTTTAATGTCCGGGGCATTTCGCTCAGCGGCGGCATGACGCTGGCGGAAATGGAACGCCGCCATCAGCTGTTGAAGGATTTGGACACCAAGTTCCAGGCGATTGCCCAACAGGATGATCTGCTGAGCGGCCTGGACAAGTTCAGTCAGAAGGCATTTGATATGATCACGTCGCGCCGCGCCCGTGACGCGTTTGATATCAGCAAGGAGTCGGCCAATTACGTGAAACTCTTCGGGCAGGACGAGTTCAGCCAAAGTTGTTTGCTGGCCACTCGGCTGGTTGAGTCGGGCGTGCGTTTCGTGACGGTGACCCTCGGCGGTTGGGACACGCATCAGAATAATTTCACACGGCTTAAAAACAGCTTGCTGCCGCGGCTGGATGCCGGCCTGGCCGGCTTGCTGCAGGGTCTGGAGCAGAAGGGATTGCTCGATACCACCACGGTATACGTGACCGGCGAATTTGGTCGCACACCCAAAATCAACACGCGTTCCGCTGAAGGAGGACGCGACCATTTTCCGCGCTGTATGTTCATGCTGTTGGCCGGCGGCTCCGTAATCGGCGGTCAGGTGGTGGGCGAAAGCGACGACAAAGCGACAGCTCCGAGGCACCAGGCGATCAAGCCGGAAGACGTCGCCGCGTCGTTCCTGCATACGCTTGGGATCGATCACCTCAAGGAATACCACACTTCCGTGGGTCGTCCTATCTCCATCGTCCGCGACGGCAACGTGATCCCGGAACTGTTTATTTAGTTGTTAGCTTTTAATCTTTAGTTTCGTCGCCGCTGATACGCTTGTATTCCAGCCGACAGCGCGCCAGGGGGCACCGTCTCCCCCAATTGAGAGGCGAGGGAAAGGCCAGTTCTTACAAGCACGCTTTCAATATCCGGATATTTTCCGCTCGCGTTTCCGGAAGCAGCGGCCCAAATGAAAAACGCATAAAGCGATTCGATTCGTCGCTCTCCCCTCGTCGCCGCATGTCGCACAGCCGACCCGGTAGAATGGCTGCCCGATGGGCAAATAGTCGTTCATTTAACTGATCCGCATTAAGCTGGCCGGGTAACCGCGCCCAGTGGTAAAACCCGCCGTCACCAGTGAACAACTCTAATCCTAATGACGAAAATTCCTCTCGATACAGGTCTCGCTGCTGGTTGAAAAACAGGCGGACGGCTTCTCGCGCCTGTTGCACCCGCTGAATCTGCAGCAGCTGAGCCACATACAACTGGGCTGGACGTGATACACCCCCCATGCCGATCGACGAGTAATTGCGAAAGATCTCGATGTGCTGCCGCGCGGCGACCACCCACCCGATCCGCATTCCGGGAACTTGCAGACCCTTGGTGGCGGCCCCCACCACGAAAATGTTGGTGTCATCGATATCGTCAATGTATTGCATCGCGCTTTCAGCACCTGGCTCGTTGTAAAACTCGTAAGCTTCGTCGATCATCGCTCCGTGCTGGCCGCCGAGAACCAGTTCCACAAACTGTTTTAGTGCATCTCCGCGCCATGTGACGCCAGTCGGATTGCACGGGTTGCTTTTGATGAAGAAGACCGGTCCATCGTCGGGAATGGCTGGCTGATAAGCGTCGAGATCAGGTCGAAATTGATTGTCGGCGTTGCTGGGGATGACCGTGTAATTGCGATCCAGTAACTGCAACAGATCGTAATACGGCGTGTACTCTGTCTCTTCGATTACGATTGGAATCTGCGGCGGCAAGAAAGCCACGGTAGCAAAGATTCCCGGTCGGCCGCCAGCAAACACGCACACGTTGTCAGTGCTGATGCCGGCATCGTAAAAATGGTTGTAGTATTGCGTGATGGCCTCCAGCAATTGCGGGATGCCGTTGGCGGGCGGGTATTTCAGGTCGGCGCTGTCAAACTGAACGGATCCCGGCAACTCGGGACCACCGGGTAATGGCGTGGTCAGCGGATAACCCTGCGCCCATGGGCGGGTTCCCGGTGTTCCCATGTAGACGCCGCAAGCATCCATAAATTTAAACAACGTTTCATACACACCCATCGGTGGAAAATACTTGAGTAGCGACGAAGATTGAGTTTGCGGCATGATGGTGTACGGTTGGGACAAAGGGGCCAGTAGTTTGCCTCGATAGCCTACAGAAACGCTTCGCCCTTAGCGACCCCCGACTTACAATGATGGTGTCAGGTCGGAGGTTATTGCCGCGAAACTTGCGACGGTGGGGGATTCGATCCGATGCTTGTTTAACGATTAGGATGCCATTTACTTTCTGTATCGGTTAACGCTGATCACAACACATTTTCACTTCGCGTGAAACGGCGATATGGACCCTCGTCAATCTCTGCTGAAACGTATTGGCGATATTAACAATTTTGATATTCCGCGGCCCCTGGTCACGCTGGAAGAGTTTTTTGAAGGCAACGAAGATACCCGCTCGTTGCGATGGGGTGTTCGCCCGTCTCCGTCACCCCAGGAGTTGTATGCATTTTTGCAGTCACTGCGAGATCGACAGGAAATCATCAACGTGTTGATGGAGATCGCCGAGCTGGAGACCCCGGA
>JBFILF010000494.1:0-3839 GCA_041599835.1 Pirellulaceae bacterium | reverse complement strand
GCCAGACTGCCGCAGCTACCGCATGTGGTCAGGCGGTGCCGGTCCGCTGCACATGTGGCGGTGGCGGCGGTGCGGGTTAGCGCTCGCTCGTTTGATCCGGGCAGAGGCAAACGCAACCGAATTGTGCGACACGGCGGTCATCCGTCGGTTTGCTAGTCTATGATGCCGACGTGCTTCAGTTCATCAAAAATCTGATGCAGGTTCCAAAGACGAATAGCGCAGTTTTTATCGCACGTCGCCATCCATTGGCCCGTGCGGCTAATTGCAATCCAATTCGGCAAGACTGGGCGGTGGTCTAGCGTCAATGCCGTTTTGTTAGTCGAACTGGCATCGCAATCGAATATTCGGATAACGCCGGTGGTTTGATCCATAATCACGAGAAATCGCCCGTCGCCGCTGATCGCAAATCGGTTGTTCGTAGCGCTGACGCGCTCTTGAATTAATTTCCGCCTCTTATCGACATCCATGACCACGATATCGTTACCGTTTAGGTAGGCAATCCGCTGCCCCAGGTAATCAAGATCAAAACGAGACCATTTCTCGACACCGATGTCGACAATGGCTTTACCGGTGATCAAATCAAACACGGTCAGCGAATCTTGAGGCCCGCTATTCAACGTAATAACGGCTATACGTCGCCCCTCAGCGGCGACGTCAACGTTGTGGTTGAGATTGCCAACTGCTTTATATTCAAACAATTGTCTCGCTGGATTTGTTTGGTGTACACGCAACAGATTCTCTTCGATTAACTCAGTGATGATTACCCGGTCATCTGGCAGCTGCGCTATATTTAGAATTTGCCCGTCCGAAGGCCGAATTATTGACATTACATCCGCCGAATCTTCATGCAATATATTCACCCGATTTGGTTTTTCGCCAAAACTGAAAACATTGAATGTCGCGTATGAGTCGCCATTTCGCGACACATAAATATTTCTGCCATGATTCATGGTTGCACCGATCAACTCGAATTCTTTAACAGTCGTATTTAAATCCATACGCGAGAACAATCCAGTCGATCCAGTCAATGTATAGAACAGCGATTGTTCGGTTGGCGAAAATTCCAAATCGGCTGGGTGCATACTAACTTGAGGTATTCCCGCGGCGTCCGTAACAACAAACTGTTGCGACACCGGCGGTACGAATTTCCAGATCCGTAAACCCTTCGCAGTATCACATATCAAGGTTGCGTCTCCGAACCATTGCACGTTGTTGATTCGCTGCGTGTCCAATTCCACTTGTGCAACGACCGTCCCGGCCAACTTATCCCAAATTTTGAGTTGTCGATCAGTTCCACTGGTAACCAACCAGCGACCGTCTGGCGAAACATCGACTGACTGAATGGAATTGGCATGCCCTCCAAACAACGTCTCCGGAGTTGCGGGTTGTATGTCGGGCCAACTGTAAACACCCACGAATCCATTTAATTTGCCGATATACATGCGCTGAAAGTCTGGGTCGATTTTATACGCGCGGTTTAGATGAGTTTCCGGAAAGTCTTTGTCAACGATTCGGTCGGCGATTTTCTGTGGGGGCTCGTTGATATTTTCTTGCCGCCACGTGCACAGCCGTGTTGCGCCCGCCGGTTCGATGGGGACGGCTAGACTGGCCACCAGATACTCTTTCTCGACGATTCTTAGTCCAGCTACCGACTGAGCATCCATATCTTCCCACGAACTCAATAATGCCAGGTCCGGTACCGAATACCTGAAAAACCTGACTTTGACGGGTGTCCCCGGCTGACTACCTCCACAGAAAATGCTCTTGCTATCCTCATCAAACACTAAATTGTCCACTGTGATGGGTTTGCCCGACTGATTTTTCAGCTCGCCGAGAAGTCTTGGTCGGCTCAGTTCCCAGATCTCGATCGCTTTCCCATGTTTTGAATTTCCCGCCAGAAATTTGCCGTTGGGGCTAACACTTGCGAGAAAACTCGAGGTCTCGGATCGGGCAAGCTCACCAATTTCATCAAATTGATGAATGATCCTGCCATTGCCCGCATCGATTTCAATCGGAACTCCTTTATCTGCCACGGCAATAATCCGATCCGGGCCGACGGCTTGTGCGTAATCGGCAAGGTGCCCGTACCAACCGTCAATTTCAATGTCCTCATGCAGTTGCTCAATATCTGGTTGATCAAGATATCGAACGTACTCGTCACGCAAATCGGATCCCTTTTCAATGGCTGCCGCATCCCTCAAGGCCTGGAGGGCCCGTCCGCGGCGGCCGGCTTCGGTCGACGTGTGCATGGCCCGCGCCTGCATCAACAACGACCTTCGCAACTCCGCTAGCGTTTTTTGTTTGGCATTCGAAACATTGATCCAGCCGACTAGGGACACGATTACGGTGGCGATCAAAAGCACGAGGGCACTGGCTGCCAACGAGGCAATTGCCGGATTGCGCTTACACCAGCGCCAAAACCGTTCGCTTTTTCCCACCGGCCGCGCCAGAATCGGCTCGCCGACTAAAAACCGTTGCAAGTCGTCGCCCAGTTCGTCGGCGGATCGATATCGCGCTTCGGGTTGTTTTTCCAGACATTTCAGCGCGATGGTTTCTAAATCGGCACTGGTATTTCGGTTCAGCAGGCTGGGCCGGGTCGGCTCTTCGTCGATTACTTTCCGCAGTACTTCGACCAGCGATCCTTCGCTGAACGGCGGACGACCGGTCAATAACTGGTACATCGTGGCGCCCACGCTGTAGACGTCGCAAGCGATCGTGGCGTGCGCCGCATCCACCGCCTGTTCGGGCGCCATGTAAGCGGCCGTCCCCACTACCTGGCCGCTCCGCGTCATCGAACTGTCTTGATCTTCAAACCATTTGGCCAATCCAAAGTCGGTGATGAACGGTCGATTCTGCGAATCGACCATGATATTGACCGGTTTGATGTCGCGGTGCAGGATGCCGCGACTGTGCGCATGTTGCAGGGCTCGGCACACCGGAACCATCATCTGCGCAATTTCTTTGTCGTTCAGTCGCCCTTCTCTTGACAATTGACTGAGCGGTTTGCCATGCACTAACTGCATGGAAAAATAATGATGCTGCTCGACCAACCCAATATCGTAAAGCGTGACGATATTTTCGTGATCCAGGTGTGCCACGGCCCGCGCTTCGCTCCTGAAGCGGGCCACTAATTCCTGTCCCTCGGGCGACTCCAGATTTGCCAGCCGGTGATCGCGAATCACTTTCAAGGCAACTTCACGATCGGCGCTTCGTTGACGCGCAAGAAAGACAAGGCCCATGCCGCCCTTGCCAAGTTGCTCGAGGATCTCGTAATCACCAAATGTGCTGCCGATCCACTCCCGCCCCTCACTCGACGTGGCCGCGCTGCCGGAATCGCCCGTCAATAACGATACACCTTCGGTTACCGAGAAATCTGTCAGTTCGAGCTCGCTCGCGCAGGCAGCATCCAGGTCGGATATCGTGCGTTCGACCGAGGAACCGCATAATGGACAGTTGTGCGCTGAACCGCTGGACGAAGCGTCAAACGATTGATGGCAATTCGGACAGATCATTAGGCGGAGGCGGATATTGGCCGGGGAAATGGGTCGGATCGAACAGCTATAATTCTACCAGTTTTGGCCCGGAGGCGTCGTTGCGGAAACCGCCTTTTCAATTACCTGCGCCATTTCGCACGGAATGCCCGGGTTGTGTGTCAAGTCGGGTTACGGACAGTCAAGATCAACACGCTTAGGGGGTTGGTAAACTGCTGGCGTCCACCGGAAATCGGCGACAGCCCAACCCGTAATTTTGCCAGATTCAGCCGAGCGCGATACGGCCGACCAGAAAACACGGATAGGGAGCAACCGTTTATCCATGACTGAAACAGCAAATCTGTTAAG
>JBFILF010000493.1:0-3885 GCA_041599835.1 Pirellulaceae bacterium | reverse complement strand
CAAATGGCTGAAGCATTTGCCCGAATTTACGGAGGCGATCAAGTTGAAGCCTACAGCGCTGGCTCGCGACCGTCCGGGAAAATAAACCCCAAGGCAATCGACGCCATGAACGAGCTGGCGTACGACTTGAGCCAACATCGTTCGAAATCGCTGGATGAATTGCCCCAAATTGAATTTGATGCGGCGATTACCATGGGGTGTGGCGATGTCTGTCCCCATATCCCAACGTCTCGACAAGAGGATTGGGAAATTCCCGACCCCAGGGATATGTCCGCCGATGAATTTCGCGGTGTTAGAGACCTGATCGCCCGCCGCGTCAAGCAACTGTTAGCCGAATTGTGAACGTTTTCTTCCGCTAGAAGCCGCCGTCAATACGTCTTTGCACGCCATCAGTTAATTCGTCGGCCTGCTTAATATGCCGACGGCAAACGCCCCAAAATTACTTCTCATTCGACTTTTTGTCAGGCGACTTTTTGAGAAACGGAATCGGTTTTAATTCAACGTGTTTGACCGTTTGCAGGTAATCCAGTACCGGCTTGGCATCTTCCACTCCAACCTGGGCATGAAAATGCAAGCTGAAACCATGTGGTCCCTTAGCGTCAATCAAAGCCGGTTCCAGCGTCAACATGGACTTGACGGCATCCAGCATTCCCATCATGGCAGCGCAAAAGATGTCAATCCGCGCGCCTTTGCTCAACAGAAACTTGACGATGTCTTTGCGGCCCATATGCGACGCGCCGCCGAGGCCCGTCTCCCAGTCACCCTGGCCCCAATCCATCGTGGAATTCAGCAGGCCCGGCTCTTTGTTCAGAAGTTGTTCGACCATTTTGAGATCTGAGTGGGCATAAATTACGAAATCCTGCACCATCTGGCGGTTGATTTGAGGCTTGGCCCATTTCGGTTTAAATGTCGGCGGATCGTAATCGCGGGTAAATGCTGCTTCCACCGGCTTTTTTTCTTCATCTTCAAACGCCAGGCCAAAGGTGGAACGCGACCCGGCCGTCGCGAGCAATCCCGCGGTAGCAACGGTGAAGGAACGGCGGTTAACACGCTGGCTCATGGTCTTGCCCCTGGTCGTTTGATGTTTGGTTAATGTTGGCGTTATTCGTCAGATACGACCTTCGTGAAAATCAAATCTGGCTGACGTTCTTTATAGCCAACGAGGTAATCGCAAACAAGTTTCCCGAATCAGTGCTTAGCTTGACATCGGATGATTCGGGTTGTGCGGGTCATGTCTCGATATCCAGCCGCGTCAACCAGAATTGCCGCCGCGGAACAGGCAAGCGGCGAGAACCACAACCGATTACGAGCCGGGTTGATGCACATTAGGCGGTGGATGATGCCGGCAAAGGAAACTGAAACGTTGACCAATCAATACTCGGGCCGAATTGCGCGGGCGATCGATCATTTAACACCCTTTCCCCTGGTCGCAGCCCGCTTGCATGAAATGTGTCAAAACGGCAACCAGGATGTTTCCGGTCTGGTGGAGTTGATTGAATGCGATTCCGTGTTGGCGTCACGGGTGTTAGCCTCCGCCAACAGCCCGCTTTACGGTTACGCGCGGCAAATCAGTTCGATCCAGCATGCCGTTGTCGTGCTGGGTTTTCGAAACGTGTCACGGCTGGCGATTTCTTTGGCCAGCAATGAAGTGTTTGCTGGCGATGCGCACCATGTGACAACACGACAAGTGTTGTTTCAGCATTCAGTAGGCTGTGCCTGTGTCGCGCGCAGGCTGTGCGAATGGCAGCCGGATGTCGATGCGGACGTCGCTTACCTGTCCGGCATCCTTCACGATATCGGCAAGTTGGTATTAATGGAAATCGCCGAGGCAGAAGACACCGTTGCCTGGCGCGCCGACGGCGGAGGAAACCAGAATGACAATGAACTTGCCAGATTTGGAGTGTGCCACTCGCAGATCGGCAAATCCTGCGCGGAGAAATGGGGGTTGCCCGCCGAACTTTGTGCCGCGATTGGTTATCACCACGCACCACACTTAGCGCCTCATTCTAGCGATTTGGCCGCGGTCGTCGGCAGCGCAAATCGACTGGCACGTCACTTTGGTATGGGCCTCGGCGGAGAGCTGTCAGAATCGGATTGGGAAGCCATTGCGGAGATTAACTCGGACATCGACCTTGAAATAATCGAGGCCGATGCGCGACCAGAGTTTGAATCAATAACTTCAGCCTGTCGACCATAACTCATCGCGGTTCGGCAACTAGAGAACGCCATGTTCCAAAAAATCTTTTTCGCCCGTTTGAAGACGTGTTTTTGCGTCGTTGCGGCGCTCGTAGTTTTTGGCACGGGCGGATACATCGCCATCGAGGGTTGGTCGCCGCTGGACGGTTTCTACATGACCATCATCACCATGTCGACGGTCGGTTTTGCCGAGACACGGGAATTGTCCAATGTGGGCCGGTTGTTCACGATGGCATTGATTTTCATGTCCATATCCGGCATGTCTGTGTGGACGGCTAGTGTCACAAGCTTGTTTGTCGGCGGCGATCTGTCCGGCGTTTTTTTGGAAAGGAAACTGAGGCGGATGATCAAGAAACTCAAGAACCACACCATTATCTGCGGCAGCGGCACAATGGCTCAGACCATCCTGGAATGTCTGATCAAACAACAGATGCCTGTTGTCGTGGTCGATGACGATTCAGATCAGGTGGAAAGACTAAGGCGGATTTATCCGCAGCTTCCAGTGCTCAACAAATCTCCTACCTGCGAACTGGCATTAGCCGAAGCTAACGTGTTTTGCGCCCGGCATGTGGTTGCCGCACTGGAATCGGAATTCGACAACTTGTTGATTGCCATGACCTGCAGCGAGATTGGAAAATCGGTAAGGATTTTTGCGCGGGCAGATGATAATGCGGTTGCCAGCCGCCTGCAAAAGGCCGGCGCGAATGAAGTGGTCTGCCCGTATCAGTTAAGCGGCAAGTATGTTGCGGAACAGATATGCGCGTAAACGACGCAGTCGTTGCGTGAAATCGCGGCTAACGATGGTTTTTGTGCTGCATAAATTGTTCGAGTTGCTTTAGCGTTTGGGGACTGACATGATGCTCGATGCCCTCCGCATCAATCGCCGCCGTTCGCGGAGAAACACCGATTGCCAGCAGAAACTGGTAAACGATTTCGTGACGCCGCCGTGATTTTGCCGCCATTCGCCGGCCGGCGGCTGTCAACGTCAGCGGCCGATAGGGTTGCGTATCAACCAATTTCTCTTTTTGCAGCCGTTTGACGATTTTGGTAACGGTAACGTGGCTGACACCAAACCGCTATGCCAGATCAGTTACGCGGCATTTACCCGAAGACCGATGAGTCTCCTCGATCGCCTCCACATAGTCTTCCGCCGTTTCGGTGGCGTGGTCGTCGCGAGTGCGTTGGTGCCGATCGGCAATTTTTTGCTTTTTGGACACCGCAATTCCCGGCCCAACTGATCCCGGTGCATTCGAACACACTTGATGGCCAATGGCCTCAAGCACAACGACGACGTCACTTGATCATCGCCGTCTTGTCCTGACATCCTAGTTGTGTCTGATTCGCCATTCAATCCGTGCCTTGCGGCGCGTCGCCGTGACTCAACATTACGCATAACGGACGGCCAGGCGAGTCCAGTTTTATCCGGGACAAAAACTACGCCGGCGGCATTGTGCGACTGGCTGTAGGTTTAGTCGAATCTCGCCGCAACTGGTGAAATGTTGCCCGTCGCGCTGTCCAGACACTGCCTGTTCGAAAATTGATGATGCTGTTAGGCCAATCGATGCGGCTCGGTATTGGCGGTATGAATGAGGCGGGTGTTTTCAGCGAGCGCGCATTGAGTTTGAAGTGGGGCCGAAGCGGTCGCGATCCAATTGTTGTTTTAACTCTCGCAACACTCGATCATCGAGT
>JBFILF010000492.1:0-3897 GCA_041599835.1 Pirellulaceae bacterium | reverse complement strand
TGTGGCGGTGACGCTATCCTGAACTTCTATCTCTTGCATTTCCTTGCCGCCTAAACTGTGTTTCTAGAAAAAACGACCGCACACCGTCTTGTATCTTGATCTCGACAAATACGCTCACCCTTCGGCGCTTGGTTTCTGAACAAATCCGCCGATAGCTGAGAGTGGTTCACACAACGCCCAGTTGAATGCAGCGCAATCGAATAAAAACGGCTAAATGTTGGGGGTGTTTCCATGGGTACCTCGAGCTAAGCCGCATCAGCAATCTGTTTGGGCGATTGCATACTTTCGATGCTGACGTCCAAAAATAACATTGACAATTCGCGGCTTCCGCTGTCCTCCCGAAACGATTTGGAACAGTCAATTACCAAGCGGTGCTCACCCATATCAAGTCCGCTGGCCAATTCCAAAACATTCGGTTTGGAATAATCCATGGTTCGCTTCGGATGGAGAATTGCCAGCTGTTTGCCATTCGAGCGTATCGTTAGGGTCTGCGCCTCAAGGGGATTGAGACAACGCAAAAGCACTCGATTTTTTCTTGCGTCGGTGATGGTCACAACGATTTCACACGATTTGCCAGTCGACCAACGAAATATGCCATCGATCCCAAGTTCGCTCGACGGACCTTCCGGCGCGTCAAATCCTGAACGGTATTCAATCCCGCCGGTGTTTCGTTCCAACAGACCAACGCGGTTGTTAACGGCGGCATCGCCGATGCCTCCCGTTTTGCTGGGATCAAATGAGATTTTCCGCGGCGGCGCAAAGCCCAAAAGTTCGGGGGACTCGCTGAGAACACCGTTTAAGCGATGATAGGCACTCCGCACGGACCATTCGTTTTCGACCTCGATCCTGCCCCAGGCACCGAGATTCGATCGAAGTTCCGAATCGGCGTAAAGTTGGTAAATGGCGTCGGCCAGGGCTGCCGGGTGCACCGATTTCGCCAACAAGCCGGAGACGCCGTGCGCTAGCGCCTCGGACACGCCACCAATGTTGTACGCTACCGACGGGGTGCCACAGGCCGCTGCCTCGACAAACACTTGCCCAAAAGCCTCTTCTTGGCTGGGACCGACAAATACGTCGGCTGCCGAATAAACCAACGCCGCGCGCCGCGGGTCTTCGACATAACCTAAGGATATGGTGTCTGGATACAGGAAGGCGTCGTTGGGAATGTAGCCGAAACAAACCGGCGTGACATTGGGCAACTGCAATCGAGTCAGTGCCTCGAACAGGTGATGGACTCCTTTTCTTCGCTCGGCCACGTCGCATGCGGCAAACAAGACAAGAAACCGGTCTTGCGGCAATCCCAGTATCTCACGACAGAGTTCGCGGTCCCTGGGTTTGAAAACATCGATTGGAAACCCATATTTAATCGTATCAATCGATGCCCCTGCCCGAATGATCGAGCTGCGACGCGCGATCTTTTGCGTCCACTGGCTGTTGGCCAACAAGATCGGTCGTTTGGCGCGCGTATACGCCTCGCGTTTGGCGCGCCAGGCGGTCTTAATCTTGTCACGATCCAGTTTTGGATATTCGTCGGCCGTGGGACAGCTGTCGTCGCAGCTGGAGCAGAATTTGCTGCACGATCCGACGTAGGCACAACGACCGGTGACCGTCCAGAGATCGTGGAGAACCTGACAAGTGGACCACCGATCTGATACTTGGTTTACAAACGCTGAGTCCAGATCCGCGCCGTGCAAATTACCAAGGATGACCAGGTCCGGATCAGCACAGGCAATTTCGCTGATTAACGATTCCCGCGACTTCACCTGTTCGTCTGTTTTCGCGGCAATCAAGACCGATTCGTGTCCGGCCGATTCAACTGCATCTTGAAGTCGAGCATGAGCGATTCCCGCGCCGTACTTGGTGCCGACATCGTTGACTAACGCCACCCGATACTTGCGCGGTTCATAAACAGGGATCGACACCAAATTCGGATCTGGAATGCCGAGTTCCATTTGATAATGGGCACAGACTTTTCGCAGCTCGGGTTGATAGTCGTCAACCGAAAACGTCTTTTGCTTTTCATGGACTCGATAGATGGCGATCGGCCGGCCAATGACATGCATCCGGGCGCCAGCTCGGGCGAATCGAACCCACAAATCATAGTCCATACTGTAGTAAAGATTTTGGTCGACAAAGCCACCGGCCCGTTGCCACAGCTTGCGCGTGAACATCAATTCCGGCTGGTAAAAGAATCGACCCGCCAGCCAATTACGGTCCAGGTCCAATAATTCATCGATCTCCAAAGGACCGTTTTGGCAAGACGTCAAATGTTCACTCACGATTTCATCGCCTTCGAGCATTTGACAGGTGCCGACCACCATGTCCGCGCCGGAACGGTGAAACGCCATGGCCATGGCATGCAATGCACCCTCGGCGAGCATGTCATCGGAGTTTAACCACGTGAAAATCTCACCCGTCGCGTGGCTAAACCCTTTGTTGATCGCTTCACTCTGTCCATCATCGGGTTCAGAAATGGCCAGGGCCAAGCGCGACGCGTGCTTTTCCAATATTTGCTTGGTCTGATCCGTTGAGCCTCCGTCAATGACGATATGCTCCACATTTGGATATCGCTGATTGGCTACCGACAGGATTGTTTGTTCGATAAATTCGCCTTGATTGAACGACGGCGTCACAATGGAAATCTTGGGCCAGGGTTCACCGCTGGGCAACGTTTTGGGATAGCTGACCTTGTTCGGGCGATATGGCCACTCACCCGCTTTGGGTTCTCGCCCCAACCCAAAAAACTTCCGCATCGATGAAGTGCGATCGTTGCTCAAATGACCATTGGCAAATTGAGCTCGAAAGGAACAGAATTCATCGTGCTCCAGACTGGATGGCTCGCCGTGACACAAATTGGAACCGCGGATAAACGCGCCGTCTCCAAATTGACCAAGAAACTCAAACCCTCCAATTGGCTCCAGCGCCGTCTGGTCGGCATGCTGAAAAAAATTCGCCAGAAAAACGGGCGTCCCTTCCACCAGGAAAAGTGTTAACAAGTCAAGATCACTGGTCGGCACGCCATCTCGGCAGTTCAAAATGACCATCGTGGGCGTGACAGGCAAGGCGCAGCGGAATTCGGACAACTTGCCTTGATAGAATAAGGCTCGATCGCCCAACCCTAGCTGTTCGAGAAATGACCGACCCTGTTCGATCGACTCGGCATCCGTGTCTATTCCGTAATATTGGACGGGCCGTTTGGCTTCACACGCGCCGCTAATAGCAATGGAAGCAGTTGCCGGCGAAGATATTCCAATCTCCAGAATCACTGCGCCCGCATAATAACCCATCTCGTACAATTTGTAACGAACCGCTCGTTCAATCGTTCGCTCGGCGCTTCGAGGTGATTTCGTCCGCCAGCGGTGTCGCCACGACAAGTACTTGTGCTTGCGCTTCCAACTGGGTCGGCAGTTCGTCATCCCCGACTCGGCGCAGTCTTCAGGTGAAACAAACTCATGATCTTGCATCTCTAATCCTTGAATCTTCTGTCAACTTCCATGACATGACCAAATCGATTTGCCTTCGTTTAGTCAGTCACACAATTTCGTGACCGTCGCGTTTCGGCAGGGCGGCCGCTGCCGTGGGTTAACGCAATAGGCCCATTGAATAGCTGCGTAAATCGTTGGCGCTGACTTCCACCGTGATACCCGACGGACGAAAACGGCGGGCTCCCATGCCAATCCCCCCGCCGCAACTGGTAACGATTGAAACAGACGTATTCGATTACCCCTCGGCATCCTTGCCGGGTGAAGTGATATTGATTTGGAATCGCTAATTTGGCGGAACCTGTCAAAGGTGACGGTTTGTAGCGACTCGCGCATCCAAAGGCAATTTCAATGTGCGTTAAGACGCAAATGCTAGCGAAGGCGCCGAAATTGGCACGGCGGGGTGCGATGCCAT
>JBFILF010000491.1:0-3918 GCA_041599835.1 Pirellulaceae bacterium | reverse complement strand
GTCGTTATCAGCCGGAACGCGCTAGCGTCCGGTTTAGGTGAAAAAACCGTGGGCTAGCGCCCTGCGGCTGATCGTTTCTTCGCGTGGCAACACATGGTTGAGGGACTACAAAAAATCCGGTAGTACCTTATTTTTGTGTCGTTATCAGCCGGAACGCGCTAGCGTCCGGTTGAGGTGAAACAACCGTGGGCTAGCGCCCTGCGGCTGATCGTTTTTTCGCTTGTTAAATGCAATATTGAATTACCAAGGGTGCGAAATGAGACCGCTGAGTATGGTGGCCGCCGATTGGTGGGATTACACGACATTGGATCGAGAAATTCTTGACGAAGCGGCTCGCTTGACGCCGGATGATTTGATTGCGCTCTCGCGCGACGGTTTCACGGTCAAATTTTACGATTCGCTCGAGGAATTTTATCTCGCCGAAGCGCTCGAATATATCGGCGCTTGGCGACAAGCAACGGAAAATCAGCCGGTTGGCATCTGCGGACCAATCGGGCCAACCGAACAATTGCCGCTGGTTGCGAGACTGGTCAATGAATTGGAACTGGATCTGAGACACGCGCATTTTTGGGGCATGGATGAATGGGTCGTCGACGGTCGAGAGGTGCCGGAAGATTTCCCACTGAGTTTTGCTCGCAGCGATCGCGAATTGCTGTTTGACCGCATTCGGCCAGAACTTCGCATGCCGGAAGAGAATATCCATTTCCCCACGGCGGATGTAACGGAGTACGTCCAATCGTGGGATCGTGCCAGGTGCGCTGTTATGCAAGGTGGCCAGGGAGAAGTCAAACATTGGGCCTTCAACGATCCGCCTCGGCGAAAACCGCCGTATGCTGATGAACCGCCGCCGCCGCATGAATATTGCCAACTGGCCACGCGCGTGGTCGACTTGCATCCGATGACGCTCATTCAAAATGCCCGCACATCCGGTGGTGGCGTGGTTTCGAGCATTCCGACGCAGGCCGTGACGGTTGGCCCGATTGAAACCTGGAAATCCGACAAAGTATCGATTTGGCACGCAGGTAACCACGACAACGCATTCGGGCAACGGCTGACGGCATTTATGATTTCCAAACGGCTGCCCGATAGCGCCGTGCCTATGTCACTGTTGGCTAATCATCCCAACGTCCAGTTTAACTACTTTCGCGGAGGCATCGGTGTATGTGACGTGGAAATGCATTAATCAGTTTCGAAAGTGAAAAATAAATGCCAACGGTTTTCGCCATCGGCGCACACCCCGACGATATCGAGTTCTTGATGTCCGGGACGCTGTTTCTGCTCAAACAACTAGGATACGGCATCCACTACATGAATGTCGGCAATGGCAGCTGCGGAACAAATGAACTCAGTAAAAAAGATATCGTCCGCTTGCGCCGTTTGGAGAGCATGGCGGCAGCCGAGTATCTCGGCGCAACGTTTCATGAAGGCATATGCGACGATTTGGCAATTTTCTACGACCAGCCGACGCTTGCCAAACTAGGATCCATCATCCGTGACGTGGACCCGGATATCTTGCTGACGCATTCGCCGGTCGACTATATGGAAGATCACACAAATGTTTGCCGGCTTGCCGTCACCGCGGCCTTTGCTCGCGGGATGCCCAACTTTCCAGTCGATCCGCCGCGGGATGCGATTTCCGGTACGATCACCGTCTATCACGCGCAACCGTATTCCCATTACGACCCGCTGCGTCGCCTGGTCCAGCCGGAGATGATGGTCGACGTAACGAGCGTGATCAATCAAAAACGGGAAATGCTCGGTTTCCACCATAGCCAAAAAAAATGGCTCGACGAAAGTCAGGGCCATGATTCGTATTTGAACGCGCTTCGCGATTTTGATGCGCGATGCGGACAATTGTCGGGAAAATTCAAATTCGCCGAAGGCTGGCGTCGTCATTTACATTTGGGATTCGGGCGCGAAAATGACGATCCGCTACGCGACGCGCTGGGCGATCGCGTATTGTTGATCGGGTCCCAGCGAATTGACCACGATAGTATTACGTAACTGTTGGGGAAAACCATCGATGGACGAGACCAACCCCAGACTGCTCGAGTTGTTCTTTGAAGTGCAACGCGGGCTGCCAAGACAAGGTCCCGGCAGTAACGAGAGTACCGCCAAGGCGTTGGCTCTGTGCTCCCAGCTGCCGGACAACCCAGCGGTGCTCGATATTGGATGCGGTCCCGGGATGCAAACGATTGTTCTGGCGAAAACTCTCTCAGGAAACGTCATTGCGATTGACAATTGTCAAGAGTACCTCGACGAGTTGCGTCAGCGAGTTGAGGAGACGTCGCTGTCCGACCGCGTTGAGATCCAAAACGCGGATATGGCGAATCTCGGTTTCCCGCCCGCGACGTTTGATCTCCTTTGGTGCGAAGGCGCGGCATACATTATCGGTGTTCGCGAAGCGCTGAAAGCTTGGCGGCCAATGTTGCGTGACCAGGGTTACTTGGCCTTTACCGAACTGGTCTGGCTGGACAAGCAGCCGCCAACCGAAGTCGCCGAGTATTTCGGTCAAGAGTATCCGCCCATGACAAGCGTTCCAGCCAACAAACAAGCGATTCGTGAGAATGGTTACCAAACGGTCGGTGACTTTACGCTGCCGGACTCCGACTGGTGGAACGATTACTATGCCCCGCTCGAGGCGAAATTTCCCGCGCTGAAACGAAAGTACGAACGCGACGAAGATGCGCAGGGCGTGATCGCCATGAGTGAGGCTGAAATCGATATTCGTCGCCGGTTTGGCGAGTCGTACGGATATCACTTCTTTGTCGTCAGAAAAGCCAGCCAGGTTGAGTAAAATATGCAGCGATGACTGCCGCACTTAAGACAATCGTCGACAAGGCATCGAAAGCCTGGCCATTGATCGCTGGCGAAACGACAATCCCGGCGGTTGAGGCGTCCCAAGTATTGCCAAGCAATGCGAGGCCATTCATATTTGGGTGAAAGTTCGTTCCCCGAAGTTTAATCCGTAGAAAGTAATCCATGGCCAATCGGATCCCACGGGTCAGTTGCGCGGTACTGATGATCGTGTTTTCGAGCACGGCGGTAAGCTACGCTCAAGATTCACAGTCGGCTGATGCAGACGAAATCCTGTTAACCGATGGACTGTTGTTGTCTCGGGTTACTGGCCGCGGCCGTATTGCCTTGCATCGCGATCCCGTCGAATCCATGTTGCTGAGCGACCCAACAAAAGTATTTTCCGAGGGCGAAGCGGTCGAGGTTTCTTCTGGTTCCAGCCGCAAATGGGAAATCGCCACAGCCGGTGAAAACGGTCAATTTGCCGGCCGAGAGTACTTTGGGAGTTATCTTCAGTTCGTGGTCGACTGCGAAGAACCCAAAATCATGTTGCTCGATGCGCACGGGCACGGCTCAGCGGTCATCAACGGTCATCCACGCGGCGGCGACACCTATCAGTGGTGGCATCAACTGCCTGTCGAACTAAAGGCGGGCAGCAATCAACTGCTGTTTCAGGTTGGTCGCGGGCGATTTCGCGGCAAGCTGGTGAAACCCGATCAGCAGATTTATCTCGCCGCGCATGATCACACGCTTCCCGATTGGCTTCGCGACAGAAAAGAACCCGTTTGGGCTGCGATACCGATCATCAATGCCAGCAAACAAACGCTTACCGAATTGGAGATCCGAACGACGGTTGCAGGTGGGTCGCCGCGCAGCACGCCCGTCGGTCCGATTCTGCCGCTTACGTTGCGCAAAATCGGATTTGAAATATTGCCAACCACAGACATTGCCGATGATCAATTGACTGTTTCAGTGGAGCTGCGGCGAAAGGGCCAGGCTGAGCCGGTCGACGTCAAGGAAATCAAGATTCCCGTTCGGGAGGCCGGTCAACGACATCGTCGCACCTATGTCAGCGATGTCGATGGTTCGGTTCAATATTACGCGGTGACTCCCGCAACGCCG
>JBFILF010000490.1:0-3922 GCA_041599835.1 Pirellulaceae bacterium | reverse complement strand
GGCAGTTTGGACTATCGTGTCGAGCCGCAGCGCATGTATCTGGACGCGCGGATTGACCTGCGTGGCAACTGATCCGCGGTCGCTTAGCGACGGCTCAAACGCGTCACGCTTTGGCAGGTGAGAATCATGAAGTCAGCACAACCAGATTGGTCGCCTTGGACTGCTACTTCCTCCCAAAAATGGGATTGGCGGCTGGCACAGCACTTGTATCGCCGGGCCGGATTCGGCGCGACGCGCGAACAGATTCAGCGGTCAGTGGCGCAAGGTTGCCAGGCGACTCTGGACGAACTGTTTTCGCAGCAAGGTTGCAGCGAGTTTGACGAGCAGATGAAGCCGATGGAGCGCGTGCTGACCGCCAGCCAGGAACCGATGCAGTTGGCCTCGTGGTGGTTGCTGCGGATGGTTCAGACGCCGTGCCAGTTACTTGAGAAAGCCACGTTGTTTTGGCATGGGCATTTTGCAACCGGGGCCGACAAAGTCCAGAATTCGCGGGCCATGTTGGCGCAAAACCGTTTGATTCGAACTCATGCATTGGGCCGGTTTCGGCCGCTGGTTCACGGCATTTCGCGCGATGTGGCGATGCTCGTTTACCTGGATTCGACTGATAATCGCAAGACGCGTCCCAACGAAAACTACGCGCGAGAATTGATGGAGTTGTTTTGCTTGGGGCCGGGCAACTACACAGAGAAGGACATCAAGCAGATCGCGCGGTGTTTTACCGGTTGGGCCGTTCGTCATGGAGAGTTTCGTTTCAATTCGTACCAGCACGACGGAGGAACCAAACGGTTTCTCGGTCGCTCGGGCAAATTTTCCGGTGAAGATGCGGTCAATATCGTGCTCGATCAATCCGCGGCGCCGTATTTCATCGCAAAAAAACTGGTGCGATTTTTTGTGGTCGATGATGTCGATATGGACAATGAATTTTGCGATCCGATTGCCGACCACTTGCGGCGCAGCGATTTCGATATTGCCCAGGCAATTCGCTTGATCGTCGGCAGTCGCTATTTCTATTCGGATGATGTTATTGGCCACAAGGTCCGCAGTCCGGTCGAGATGAGCGTCGGTTTGCTAAGGTACCTCGAGGCATCGTTTAACATGACGACGCTCGCCCAACGCTTGCAGCTGCTGGGACATCTGCCATTGTTCCCGCCCAACGTCAAAGGCTGGGAGGGTGGCCGCCGGTGGATCAACGCGTCCACTTATTTCGGCCGAGCCAACCTGGTGCGGGAAATCGTGAGCAGCGGCAATTCAGCGTTTCGCGGCGGAGAGTTGGCGGCAATCGTTGACCGCAAACATCGGCGCGATCCGGAAATTTGGGTTGATCAATTGATTGGCGACCTGTTGGCGGTGCCTTTGCCGGACGAGTCGCGACAACAACTCATCGAATTGGCGGGCAACCGCCGCCAAAACTTTCAACGCCAAATCACCGATGTGATTAGCGCAATCGGAGCGATGCCGGAATTTCATTTGGGTTGAGGCAAACAAGGAGCATTCCATGACCACGAGACGACAGTTCATCCAGCAAACACTGGGAAGTTCCGCCCTGGTCAGTTTATCGGCCAGTGTGCCCCGCGTGCTGCTGGGCGCTTCGGCGCGTACCGCGGTGGCTCCGGGAGAAAATATTCTGGTGGTCATTCAACTGACTGGAGGTAACGACGGCCTCAATACAATTGTTCCGTTCGGCGACGACGAATACTACAAGAACCGGTTCACGCTGGCGATCGGCAAGGGCCAGGTTTCCAAGATCGATGACCATATCGGCTTTCATCCTGCGCTGCGAGGATTTGCCGAACTGTTGCAGGATGATCAACTATCGATTGTTCAGGGCGTTGGGTATCCCAATCCAAACCGTTCGCATTTTGAGTCAATGGACCTGTGGCACACGGCCCACCGGGTCGGCGACAGTCCCCGCTTGGGTTGGCTTGGTCGTTGCGTCGACGGCGGGCAGCTGGACAGCCAACTGCCGGCCATCCACTACGGCCCGGACCGCCAGCCGTTGGCGCTGGCTACGCGGACCAACCCGGTCCCCTCGATCACTTCGTTGGATCAATTTCGTTTGAACTCGCATAGCGATCGCCAACTGTCCGCCAGTATTCGCGGCAGTATCGAGCAACCGCGATCCAGCGACAACCAGCTGTTGGGGTTTATCCACGAAAGCGCATCGGTAGCGTTGCGTACCAGCCAGCGGCTGGAAAACGTAGTCGATGCCGACGCTGGCGCTGGCTATCCCAGCACGCGATTGGGACGCAAGCTGAATGCCATTTCTCAGTTGATTGATTCGGGATTGCCCGCACAGATTTATTACGTGACGCACGAGGGATTTGACACGCACTCCAATCAGGGTCCGGCGCACGAAGGGCTTTTGCGCGAACTAGGCGACGCCATGCGGGCGTTCGTTCAGGATTTAAAGAAAAAAGGCCACGGCGGACGAACGATGGTGATGACGTTTTCGGAATTCGGTCGCCGCGTGCGGGAAAACGCCAGCCGCGGCACCGACCACGGCACCGCGGCGCCGATGTTTTTGGCGGGGGGGCGAGTCCAATCGGGACCGCTGAATCGGCATCCCAGCCTGACCAACTTGCAGCAGGGCGACCTGAAATTCTCAATCGATTACCGGCAATTGTATGCCACGGTGTTGGAGGACTGGCTGAAAGTCGACAGCCAGCCGATTCTGGCGCAGAGGTTTGAAAAGCTGGAGTTGTTTGCCTGACGGGAGAAGTTTTACCGATTGGAGACTGGTTTCTTGGTCAATCGATCTTTGGAACTGAGTTTCGATACTATCCCGTCTGAATCTCAATCTCTTCGAATGAATCGATTACATAGTGCGGCGTTGACTGGCGCTCGTCCGTCCGCCAAACGGTTTGCATTTCGGCCTGTCGGGCCGCGTCCAATTCGGGCAATGAATCGCTGATAAAGATAATCTCGCCCGGCGGCTGTCCGAGCTGATTTGCAATGGTCTGATAGCTGGACGCTTGTTTTTTGTTTCCCGTAGTGGTGTCGAAGTACCCAGAAAACAATTCCAACAAATTGCCGGCGGTGGTGTGACCAAAGAATAGTTGTTGCGCTTCGACGCTGCCCGAGGAATAAATGTATAGGAGAAGACCCCGGTCCTTCCACCGCCGCAAATTCCGCAACACATCGGGGAACAGGTCGGCGACCAATTCGCCGCTTTCAAAACCCGATCGCCAGATTAGCCCCTGTAACTGTTTCAGTCCGGGCAATTTGGCGTCACGATCCATCATCTCGTGGACCGCACTGCAAATTCGCTGTTGGTTGGATTGCGGTTCGTCGCCGGTCAACCAGTGTTCGGCGGAAGCATGGCCCAGGTCCGACGCGACCATCGCGATTGCCTGTTGGACGTCAGGTTTTTGCCAGTTGGATTGCACGAACTGCCCGACGTGTTGGCGCACGAACGGAAACATTACCTCGTACACAAACGTGACGGGAGCCACCGTGCCTTCGATGTCCAGCAGCACGACTGTGCCGGCGAGCTGAATCACAATTCCACAATCGGGGTGATGGTCTGGTCGTCGTCCCGGGGAAAATACCGCGGGCCCATGCACAGCGGCTCGTACTGGGAATGCAGGCTGTTGTCTTCGTAGTGGGGCGTCCAGCCGGAGACATCTTCGAACAAACGAATGCAGCGAATCGTTTTGTCGTTGCACAGATTAAACCAGTGGCGGGTCCCTTTCGGCACGTTGATCAAGTCACCGGACTCAACGGTGATGCTAAACACCGGTCCGGAGTGCGGGTGAATGTGAAATACCCCGCTGCCGCGCACGGTAAACCGCACTTCGTCTTCGCTGTGGGTGTGTTCCTTGTCAAACTTGGCGAGCATGGCGTCCAGCCCGGGCGTTTCCGGGTTGACATTGATCACATCGGCCGTCACGTAGCCGCCTTCGGCCTTGAGCCGATCGATTTC
>JBFILF010000489.1:0-3928 GCA_041599835.1 Pirellulaceae bacterium | reverse complement strand
CCGGCCCGGCCGACAAACGGTTCGCCTTTCTTGTCCTCGTCGGCGCCGGGACCCTCGCCTAGAAAACACAACCGCGGCTGAGGATTGCCGACCCCAAACACAGTTTGAGTTCGATGCTGGGCCAGTTCGTCGCACAAGGTACAACTAGCAACCTGTTCGGCCAACAGTTGCAGTTGGCTGCGTCGTTGCTCGAGGCTGAGCGCTGGTCCGTAGTCGTCGCCGCCGGCTGCGGCCGATTCCGCTTCAAATAAAGACATGGCGGCAGGCCGTTTCGCCGTTGAACGCGCCATGTCCGTCGGCACCGCGATCGGCCCGGGCGACTCCATCACGAGCCCTGGTTCCGCAGAGGCGTCGGCAGCGACGGGTGGCTGGTTTGGTGCCGGTGACGCTTGCGACGACTGGGTCATCGGCAGGTCGGTGATCCCGGATTGTTGCAAGCTGGCCAGGAATTGTAGCGTCGCACGTTGGCGAGATTTTGGATCATCCATGTCAAACGATTCCGTATGCGGTGCGTTCCAATTTGACTTTTGAGGCCTTTTTGAAACAATCGACGGCCGCCCGGGTTCTCCGGCCGGATTAAATTGTCTCCCCACCCCGATTCACCAGTTTCGCGTCGGATGTCCATTGCACAAGTAGCCATCGTGGGACGCCCCAATGTCGGCAAATCGAGCCTTTTCAATTGGCTCGCCGGTCGCCGTCTGGCCATCGTTGACGACGTGGCCGGTGTCACGCGGGATCGCATGACGAAATTGATCGAACACGATGGCCGGTACTTTGAGATCATCGACACCGGTGGGATTGGCGTCAATGACGTTGATGACTTGACCGAGGAAATCGAACAGCAGATCTCGATGGCCATCGAAACGGCACTTG
Source organism: Pirellulaceae bacterium (assembly GCA_041599835.1). Lineage (GTDB taxonomy): Bacteria > Planctomycetota > Planctomycetia > Pirellulales > Pirellulaceae > CAJQPP01. The sequence continues at coordinate 3,055 of JBFILF010000489.1, read as the reverse complement.
TTCTGATATTTGTCGTCGACACGCGGGAAGGCGTCACGGCGTTGGACAACCAGATTGCGCAACGGTTGCGGGGCGTCGAACGTCCCATCATCTTGGTGGCCAACAAGACGGATCACGAACAGTTTGATGCAGATGCCAACGAGTTTTACCAGTTGGGGTTGGGCGAACCATTGCGGGTCAGTGCCCAAAACAATCGTGGCAAGGCGCCATTGCTTGATCGGATCGTGACTTACATCGATCCCCCGCAAGTCGATGCCGACGCCGTCCAGGGTGTCGAGCCACCCGTTATGAAAATTGCCATCGTCGGGCAGCGGAACGTGGGCAAAAGCACGTTTGTCAACACGCTGACTCAAACGCCTCGGATGATTGTCAGCGAAGTGGCCGGGACGACCCGCGATAGCGTCGATGTGCGCTTTGAAATCGATGGCAAGCCGTTTATCGCCATCGATACGCCAGGCATGCGGCGCGGAAAAAGCGTCCGTACGGATATCGATTTCTATAGCGCTCACCGTGCGCAGCGGAGCATCCGGTATGCCGACGTGGTGCTGATGTTCTTCGACGCCAGCCGCCGCATCAGCAAAGTAGACCGCCAACTGCTGCACTACATTGAGTCGCAATACAAGCCGGTAATCTTGGTGGTCAATAAATGGGATTTGATGGCCGCGCACATGCCGACCGAACGATGGGCGGATTATTTGCGCGACCATTTTGCCACGATGTGGAACGCCCCCATCGCCTTTATCACGGCGACGACCGGTCGCAACGTCAAAAAGCTGCTGAATCATGCCCAGATGCTGCACAAACAGGCGCATAGCCGCGTGGCCACAGGCCCGTTGAACCGCATCATTCGCACGGCGCTGGAGCACCATCCGCCGCCGCTCACGTCCCGCAAACGGCGACCAAAAGTCTTTTACGCCTCGCAAATCGCTGTCGCTCCGCCGACGATCGTGATCAAGTGCAATGATCCGCATGCCTTCGACAACTCGTATCGGCGGTACCTATTGGGCGTCCTGCGCGACACGTTGAGTTTCGGCGAAGTGCCGATCAAGTTGGTTTTGGAACCACGAGCGGCGGATGGGGACCGCCGATCAGCGGAGGCTGCCTTGCGGCCGGGCGGGCTGGCCGAATAGCCGACGTGCCAGATGAGCAGACTTTCGTTTGCGGCTGCCCGCTTGTCACACCAGTCGGGGTTTGTTGAAATGCTGACTCACTGGTGAAACAGTTTTTCGGCGCGAGACGAAGGCGATGATCGTTGGCGTTCCCAAGGAAATTAAGATCGACGAGTACCGCGTGGCGATGTTGCCGGTGGGCGTCCATGAAATGGTCCGGCAGGGCCATACGGTGCTGGTAGAACAGGGGGCCGGCCTGGGCTCGGGCTTGTTCGACGACGAATACATCGCCGAAGGCGCGGAAATTGTCAACGGACCGCACGAAATCTTTGATCGCGCGGATCTGATCGTCAAGGTTAAGGAACCACAAGTGCAAGAATGGGGCATGATCCGCCCCGAGCAAATTGTCTTTACGTATTTCCATTTCGCGGCCGACCGAGAACTGACCGAAGCGATGGTCAAATCGGGTGCGACCAGCGTGGCCTATGAAACGTTGCGCGCGGCGGACGGATCGTTGCCGCTGTTGACGCCGATGAGCGAAGTCGCCGGACGGATGAGCATTCAGGAGGGCGCCCGGTTTTTGGAGCGGCCGCAGATGGGACGCGGCATCCTGCTGGGCGGCGTGCCCGGGGTGGCCCAAGCACACATCACCATCATTGGCGGTGGAGTCGTGGGCACCAATGCCGCCAAGATCGCGGCCGGGTTTCAAGCCGACGTCGCCATTCTCGACATCAATATGGACCGCTTGCGGTATCTCGACGACATCATGCCGGCCAACGTCAACGTCCTGTTCAGCGATCGAAATACGATCCGCGAACAACTGGAACTAGCCGACTTGGTGATCGGGGCCGTGCTGATTACCGGCGCCAAAGCTCCCTGCCTGATCACGCGCGATGATTTGAAGCTGATGAAGACTGGCAGCGTGATCGTGGACGTGGCCGTCGATCAGGGAGGGTGCGTAGAAACCACGCGGCCCACGTCCCACAGCGACCCTGTATATATCGAAGAGGACGTGGTGCACTATTGCGTATCCAATATGCCAGGCGCCGTTGGGCGGACGAGCACGTTTGCCCTGTGCAACGTGACATTGCCATGGGCGATCAAAATAGCCAATCACGGAGTGTTAGCAGCAGCGGAAAATGAGCTGCCGATTTGCGAAGCCGTGAACATTCACCAGGGACGCGTGACCAACGAACCGGTCGCCGAAACGTTTAACTTGAAATATGAACCGTTGCTGGCGTAGCCGTTCGGCGGCACCCACAGTGCGGTGGTCGAACCCCCCGGTCGGGTTTTGCTTTTGGCGCGGCAACGCCATTCATTAAATCGTTAGGTTGGAATTCCGAGTCTTTCATATTTGGAGCACACTCGATGTCACCCGCGAATGATTCACCAGCCGGCCTGCTGGTCGGCATCCTGATGGGTAGCGACAGCGACTGGCCAAAAATCAACAAGGTGGCCGATGCATTAAACGAATTTGAAATCGAGTTCGAAGTCAACGTGATGAGCGCCCATCGCACGCCCCAAGCCGTTGCCGAATATGCCAATGCGGCCGCCGATCGCGGCATCAAAGTGTTGATTTGTGCCGCTGGCGGTGCGGCCCACCTGGCCGGCGTCGTGGCCGCCCACACAACGTTGCCGGTACTGGGATTGCCCGTCGCCACGGATGTCATGGGGGGCATCGATTCACTGCTGTCGACGGTGCAGATGCCGGGTGACATTCCGGTTGCCACCTTTGCCGTAGGATCGGGCGGGGCGCGGAATGCCGGATTGTTCGCCGTGCACATTTTGGCACTGTCGGATCCGCAACTGGCTAAACGGCTCCGACAATTTCGCGAGTCACTGGCCGCCAAGATCCAGAAAAAAAATCAAGCGCTGCAAGCCCAGCTCAGCAGTTGAAAACGGCGAAATGGCGAGCCATGACGAGGCAACCGGTTGGAAAACGAATT
>JBFILF010000488.1:0-3956 GCA_041599835.1 Pirellulaceae bacterium | reverse complement strand
GTGTGCCATCATCAAATTCCAGGCAGCTGATGGCGACTATTGCTCGGCAAACGAACAATCTGGCAGCTGAGCGACCACTGCGAGCTGAACGGCGTAACACGTTGGCTTGCCGCCTGCGGAACATAGCCGCCGTTTGATCGGCTGAAATATCAATTGCGCAGGCAAACCGTGCGACGAATTATTCCGCGCGACCCAATGGCATGCCCTTTGCAAAGACGGGGGTCGTCAACAAGTCATTGATTCGCACGTGACGATATTGAGCTGAGTTCGTTACTCATGGTTCAGCGTTCGTTCTAATTTCAGAAAGGTAGTTCAATGCTTCAACTCGCCATCGCACTGTTTATTCTCGCTTTGCTGGCCGCCATTTTTGGTTTCGGCGGAATTGCCGGAGGTTTGGCAGGCATCGCCAAATTGTTGTTCGTCGTGTTTCTCGTGCTGTTTTTAATCAGTGCCGTCATGTCCGCCCTTCGCGGCAGGGCACCGGTTTGATCTGCGAATAGGTGTTGCGATGAGTCAATTTGTCGAACAGCAATGGGAAAAGTTTTGCGGCAATATAGGGCGAACCGCACGACATGTCGCAGCGGGCGATGCGGACCAGGAGCAATCATTCCTGCAAGAGATTGCGACGCTGCGACGCAACCATCAGCCCGATTCATATCCCGAATTGCTCAATTCCATTGCGGTTGGAACAGACATGGCGATCCGCTGGCGGAGTTCTTCGCCGGGAGAAGTCACGGATGGCCACGTTTGTGCAACGCCCCAGCGGAGTGCGGTTCATCGTTCTGAATATCACATGTCTGTTTAACGCCGATCGAATCCATGGTCGAAGATCAACCAACTGCGCCCCGTATTTTTGACCGCATCCCGTAATGGAAATAGATCTGGAACAGAATAATGTGGTATCGACTTACACTTGCCGCCAATGATGAACCCGGCACGCAAGAGGCGGCCGACGCTGCCGCTCAAGATGCGCCCGGGCAACTGGACACTGGCACGCAAAGCCTATGGGAGTCCGTCGATTCGATGAGGGACAGCTTCATTAGCCTTCTGCCGCAAATTGCCATCGGCCTGGTTGTTTTTGTGGTGTTTTGCTTGCTGTCCAACCTGGCCCGTGTCGTCATTCGCGACATATTAAACCGGCGGAACAAAACCAATCTCGGCCAAGTTTTGGGCCGGCTGGCTCAATGGGCTTTGATTCTTGCCGGATTGATGGTGGCCAGCACCATCATCGCCCCGTCAGTCAAGCCGGTCGACTTGCTGGCCGGCTTGGGAATCGGTGGTGTCGCCATCGGATTTGCATTCAAGGATATCTTGCAGAATTTTTTGGCCGGCGTGCTCATTTTGCTGCGCGAGCCCTTCCAAATTGGCGACCAAATCAAATCGGGCAGTTTTGAAGGCACGGTCGAGGCAATCGAAACCCGGGCCACCTTAATCCGAACATACGATGGCAAGAAAGTGGTCATTCCCAACAGCCAAATTTATACAAATCCCGTCGTCGTCATGACGGCCTACGGAAAACGCCGTTCGGAATATGACGTAAACGTCGATGCCGAAATGGATCTGGCTCATGCGTTTCAATCCATGTCCGAAGCCATCCGACAAGTGGACGGCGTGTTCAGAGATCCGCCGCCCGAAGTCTTGCTATCCGATCTGGATGAATCAAGCGTGACCCTGCGTTGCCGCTGGTGGACAGCCCCGGATCAAGCGTCAATCACGCGTGTCAAAGACGCCGTGGTGGCTCAGCTGCACGAGGTACGCGAACGACTGGATACAGCCGCTCCACAAACCGAAGAGACCGCCTCCACCGAAAATGCCGAAATGGCGACGCACGCTTGAGCAGCGGTCAACGACCGGATGTCATCGTCGGTCAAGTCAATCAGCGGAGATCACTTGCTCAATCATGATGCCGAGCGAGCGAATTTTATTTCGCAAGCTGCCGCGGGTGATCCCCAGCCGTTCGGCGGCCTTAGATTGATTGCCGGCCGTTTCGTTGAGAATGCGGGTGATCAGCGACCGTTCCATCATTTCCAAAGTTTCAGCGTAAATGTCAGACGAACCGGCATCGAGTCGTTGTTGAACGAATTGTTCGAGTCCAGCTGATGGTGCATCGGATACCGCAGTGGCTGTCGTATCACCGACCGGCTCCATCGCCGGTTTGGCACCGTCCAGGATGACTTGAACATTTTCCGGGACTAAAACGGGGCCGGTCGACATCAGAATCGCGCGCCGCACGACGCTTTGCAGTTCGCGAACGTTTCCGGGCCACGGGTACATCCGCATCAGCTGCAGCGCTTCCTCGGAAATGCCCTCGACTCGCTTATCCAATTGCCGGGTCAGGCGCCGTATGAAGTGGTTGATCAGCAAATCAAGATCGTCGTCGCGATCGCGCAACGGCGGCAAGTGGATCTCAAAAGCGTTAATCCGATGATAGAGGTCCAGTCGAAATTCGTTGTCCTCGATCATCGCCTCCAGGTCGCGGTTGGTCGCCGAGATGATTCGCGCGTTGGTTTTAATCGTCTTGTCGCCACCCACGCGTTCGAAGGCCTGTTCCTGCAACAATCGCAGTACTTTGCTTTGCAGCAGCGGCGACATGTCGCCGATTTCGTCGAGGAAAATGGTACCTTCGCTGCATTGTTCAAACTTGCCGACGTGCCGGCGATCAGCACCAGTGAACGCGCCTTTTTCGTGTCCGAACAGTTCGCTATCGAGCAACGTTTCGGTTAGCGCGGCACAATTAACGGCCAGGAAGCAATCATGTTTGCGATGGCTGTGCTGATAAATCGCGCGGGCGATCAGTTCCTTACCGGTGCCGCTCTCACCGCGAATCAGCACGGGCACCTGCTGGGCGGCCACCCGGCCGATCTGCTTGTATACGTGCACCATCCGCGGGCTTTTACCCACCAACAAATCGCCGTCGTCCTGCTGAGGCAACTCGTCCTGTTGAAACGTGACAGGGGCCCGCATCAGCCGTCGCGTTTCCAAGGCCTTTTCCACCACGTCCTGGACCAGTTGCCGGTCCAGCGGCTTGGTGCAGAACTCATAAGCCCCCAGCTTCATGGCTTCGATCGCGGTGTCGCTGTCGTCCAGTGACGTGACGAAAATCACCGGCAACCGGGCATCGATGGAGCGGATCTTGCGGGCCAGTTCCAACCCGTTCATCTCCGGCAACATGATATCCAGCAGGCATACGTCAACTTCACCGTTAGTCACCAGCGGCAAACCTTCCTCCGCCGTGGCGGCGGTAGTCAGTTGGACGCCGCTTTCCTCCAACGCCTTTTCAATCAGGCGGAGAACGGTTCGGTCGTCGTCAATCGCTAGAACATGCGGCATTGGCAAAACTTTCAATCGGTCGCAGCATCTTAACAGCGCCCGGCGGCCGTTTGAATGGTCTCTCGTCACCGTCGTGGATTAGTCTGGCGGATTGGCTGATCGTCGCGCCGACCGGACGGGTTGAACGTCCAGGTTGTTAGTCACATGGAGAAGATCAAAGCGGCGAACGGTCGCTTCCGCGGCCTCCTTTTTCCACAACGCATCGACTCGGCCAACCAATTGAGCCGATTCGTCCACGATCGATAGCCAGATGTCGTCGATTTCCAATCCGATCACTCGTTCCAGCGCCCCGCGAATGGCGTGGCACAATTCCTTGTTAGCCATTACCTGATCAGGATTGACCATCAGCCAATCGTGCACCTGCTGCGCGCCGTCAACGCCTTTGGCAATGTCGGTCGCCACCAAGCGGTCTGCATCACTGGTGACATAACCCGTCAATATCACGTCGCCGTCGTGCGCGTCGACGTGGATCGATTGCCCAGAGACGTCCGGTGATTGGGCCAGCTGCCTGACAACCTGGAACGTAATTTGATGGTTCGTTGTCGAACCGTTGGGGGCGACCACCAACAGGTTATTGACCGATTTGACGTGAGGCGAGTTCTTGACCAGTTCGTGGGCCGCTAGTT
>JBFILF010000487.1:0-3964 GCA_041599835.1 Pirellulaceae bacterium | reverse complement strand
CGTGGTTACGATTCCGGCCGTAAACCTGTCGACATCGAAGTTTTCGTTCTCCGAAGCGAATCGATCGTAATTGGCAACGATCGAAGTGGAACAGTACGAAGTGAATTGGTGTGTTAACCGGCCTGCCACCCGCCACGTGAATTCATCGCGACTGACGGAACCTGAAAAGTCGTAATAGTCCCGGTAGCCAAACCCGGACGAGGCCACAAAGTTTAGCCGTTCCGTCAATGTCAACGTGGCATCACCGTGAATCCGGGCTGATCCATAACGGTGGTCGGCGCCTTCCGTATCCGCCAGCTCCAAGTCAAATCCCAAGCTGTATCCGGGCAGCCGATACCAATCCGTCACGAAGAACCGACTGATTCCGGCCGCATACGTGTTGCCGTCCAATGAGTCGAACTCGGGGAACCAGCCATCATCCTCAAACTGCGAAAACGCCACGGTTCCATATAGGTATACGACGTCACCATTTTGGCAGATGGATGTCGCCGACGCGGTAACGGCATGCCGGTCACCTAACAGATCGCCGCCAAACCAGTCGATCCCGTAGGAGTAATCGGTGCGCAAGATGAACGGGTTTTCGCCGACAACCAGGTCGCGTTCCAAGTAAACTCCCGGCTGGAAACTGGAAAGGCTCAATGATTTTTGTTGGGATTCATTGATTGTAAAATAGCCGCGAGCCACCGTTGCCAAACGCCATTGGCCGTTGTCCCAAGCAATCCAGTCCACTTCGGGGTTGAAAAACATTTGGGCGCTGGCCGCATCATCTCGGGCAAGTTCTCTGGAAATCGGCGTCAGTGAAACATTTGAGTTGTATAACGCTCCACCCTCGAAATAAAATTGCAGCCTTTTGCTTTCGTCTGCAAGCAATTCAAGCTGATCCAACCGCCGATTGAATTCGTCGGACCCGTCAAACGTCTGAATTTCGAAACTCGCTGGTTGAATTTCGCCCGCGCCGCCAACTAGATTCCCGTCATTGGCTAACGGCAGCTCGGCAGCGGCGGCCTCAATCGCCCAATCAGAATGATTCGCCAGCGGCTGCATTCCCAACTCGCGCAATCTTTGGGCATATTGGCTGTGTGGAGCAATTTCAAACACCTTGTTAAAGTGAAAACGGGCGGCATGTTCACGATCCACCTGCATCAACAAATGACCAAGATCAAAATGGGCGGCCGCATTGTCAAACATCAAGTGCAGCGCGCGAGTGTACGCGTCGTGCGCCCGTTCTAATTTGCCCTGGCCTTGGTAAACCTTGCCCAGTAAACGCCACGAATCGGAATGGTCGGGATCCTGTTGGACTTTAGCAAGCAATATCGCTAGCATCGAATCATGCGAGTTGCTGCTATTTGCTTCTTGAGCGCCATCAGCTTGGGAATGCAGCAAAAAACTGCTTAAGACGATCACTCCGAGCTGCCACAGCATTCGTGTGCGAGCAGGCACTTCAGCACTCATCGTTGATGCAAATTCTGTATTTCGGATAACCGTTATTTTTGCTAATCGTTCACGGCATTGATCGACGAAAGCAAAATGATGGGTAACAGTATTGGCTTAATGAGTCCAGATCGTTCACCGGACTGCGCCAATCTCTGAGATGCGATGTTTGTCTGCAACATGAAACCACTACATGAAACCGCTAATGGTACAAACCGCACCGGTGCAAGTGCCGGTGGCGCCGTCAAATGGCTTCGCAGCCACGACAAGCCGACGATTTGCCACCAGGATGTCAACGGCGACAATGGCGCGACGGTTTGGTCTTCGTCGATCAGTGGTTTCAAATAATTCCTCGAAATCAGAAACCATCACCGCTTCCGATTCGTACCACCTCGAAAATGAAGCCTCACAACTCGAGAAAAAGGAATTGATATGTTTTTCACTGCGAAGGGAATCGCACTTTTGGCCGCAGCGCTGCTGGTCCTTAACCCATCGACCTTGCAGGCGCAAATTCCGGCGGGAGTAACCAATCAAGTTGGCGGCGCGGCACAAGCCGCCGGCAACGGCCGAAACCAAACGAGATTGCAGCAACAAGTTCAAGCTCAAGTGCAACAACGGCTGCAAGCAAATGTGCAGCAGCAGGTTCAAGCTCAAATACAAGCGCAGTCTCAGGCCAGATTGCAAGCCGAAGCGGCGCGGGCCGTCAGCATCGCCCAGCGGGCCGCTGCGGCAAGCCGCCAAGCGGCGGCTGCGGCTGGTCGCCGGGCAACCGATCGCCCACAGATCAACGGATCGGCGCATGCCAAAGCCTCCGCGCGGGCCCGCCAGGGAAATCAATCAAGTACGGCCGCGGCGCGCGGCAATGCGGCATTTAATACGGATACCACGTTGCCGCCGGGATTGTCTGAAGAAGATTTGAAACTGTACGACGGTATTTTCGGCCGATTTAATCCATTTCGGCCACAAGCGGAGATCGAGTCGCATATCAAATCCGACGTGAGGGCCACCGCCCGCGCATCGGAAACACCCGCCGCGGATCGAATCGGCGCGCGATTTCTTCAAGCCTCACATGTCCAGACGGAAAACGACCTTGAGACGCGAATCAATCTTGCCGTAAACCAGCGGCGGGCGGAAATTTCACAGGTTCGCGACCGCGCACTAAATTCGGCCGACGTCAAATTAATGGAACGTGCCGAGCACATGGAACAAGTGCTTAATGCATTTGTGGCAGCTCAAGCCCAGGCGAACGCGAATGCGAATGCCAGGTTCCAGGCTGACGGGACCGTGCAAGGCGGCAATTCTAATGCCACGCTGCGAGGTCGCGGGACGGCATCCGGACGTGCCTCATCAGGTAAAAAACGTTAGGGCATTGGCCACAAACGAATTGGAGACACCAAGACCCTCGGCTGACACCGAGGGTCTTTCTATGCGCTCAACGAGTTGGCGATAGATCGTTCATTCGCTCATTTGGCCCAATTAATGAGCTTCCAGCCAGTTGGCCCCATATCCCGTTTCTACCTCGATGGGCACTTTCATGGGAATGGCGTGTTTCATGCCGTCGACGATAACGGGAATCGCCGTGTCGATTTCCGATTGGTGCAAGTCGAACACGATCTCGTCGTGAACGGTCAGCAACATCTTCGTTTGGAAGTTACCGTCTTTTAGTGCTCGGTGAACGCGAATCATGGCCAGTTTGAGCATATCTGCTGCGGTTCCTTGCAGCGGGCTGTTCATGGCCAACCGCTCGGCAGCGGCGCGAAGCGAATGATTGCGCGAATTGATGTCTCGCAGATACCTTCGACGACCAGTACGGGTTGCCACGTAGCCGTGCTCGCGGGCAAATTCAATCGTGCGATCAATATAGTCTTTGACCCCCGGGTACTTTTCAAAGTAATTCTTAATCAGCTGATTGGCGTCGGCGCGCGGGATGTTCAATCGCTGCTGCAAGCCGAACGATGAGATGCCGTAAATGATGCCAAAATTTACTGTTTTGGCCTTATCGCGCATCTCGCGCGTCACTTCGTCCGGATCGACTTTGAAGACTTTGGCAGCCGTGGTCGTGTGAATGTCCGTCCCGGAGACAAAGGCCTCGATCATGCCGGCATCACCACTGAGGTCCGCCATGATCCGCAATTCAATTTGTGAATAATCGGCCGCCAGGATCAAGTAGTTTTCGTCGCGGGGCACAAAGGCCGCGCGAATTTCTCGTCCCCGCGCCTTTCGAATCGGAATCGTTTGCAGATTAGGGTCGTTGGATTGCATTCGACCGGTGGCGGTCCAGGTCTGGCTGTAATGCGTGTGCAACCGACCCGTGGCGGGATTGATGCTGGCCGGCAGCTGGTCCACATATACAGATTTCAGTTTGACCGCATTGCGGTAATCCAACACGTCCTGCACGATCTGATGTTTGTTCGCCAACCGCAGCAACTCCGCTTCGCGCGTGGAATATTGGCCGGTGGCGGTTTTTCGTGGGTTAGCTACCAGGTTTAGTTCATCGTACAAAATGACGCCCAATTGCCTCGGCGAATCGATG
>JBFILF010000486.1:0-3991 GCA_041599835.1 Pirellulaceae bacterium | reverse complement strand
CATCGACGAGCGAGTGCTTGTGGCGCTGGATACCGGTGACGTCGTCTGCTATGACCTCCAATTGGAACAAATGTGGACGGCCCGGTTGCCGGCCGACAAGTTGGTGGGCGATCCGCAGCTTCGCAACGGTGAAATCGTATTGGCGTTCGAGTCCGGAGCCGTCTGGAAAATCGATCCGCAATCCGGGGCAATCAGCTCCCGCGAACACATTGGCCAGCCGATCGCCTTTCCGCCAACGCACCTAGGTGATCGCGTGTTCGTTTCCGGCGCTGACGGTACGCTTCACGAACTGGCTTTTTAGGTCCTCGCATGAAACCGAGCCCCCTCATGACGACACCGACCACCGTTCGACGGGAACCGTTAGGTCGCCAGCGATCAGCTGCGGTGGCCATTCCGGCCCCGCTGCCCTGGCGGTCCGCCATTTGGCTGGGTATGGCCCTGTTGATCTGTTGGTTCGTTGGCCTGACGCCGCTGTACGCTCAGCCAGGCGGAAATACGCAGCAGCAAACCGTTCCGGATCTGTCCGAAGAGGAAGTTCCGATTATCGACCGCGAGCCGTTTGACCGGCTGCATTTTGACCGGTTCAACAACAACCGTACGCTCGACGTCAATCCAATCGAATTGGATGGCTTCGACGTCAATCAGTCGATTGATCCAAACAAGATGCAGGGGCGGCTGGTGTTTAGCATGCCGGACTACCCGGGACGCGTGTTTGCCGTCCAATGGGAACACTTGATCAAGATCGAACGTTATGTCGAGCTGGTGCTGCAGGAAAGTGAAAAAGCCATGCAGGCCAACGACTACGCCACGGCCTTTAAGACGCTGATGTTCCTGGAAGAAAACTCTGAGGAGTCCGGTTCGATCCGCTTGCGACAGTTAATGAACGACTGCCTGTACGGGGATGCCCAGAATAATTTTCAACAAAGCAACTTTTCGGAGGCGTTAACGGCCTATGAGGAGCTGTATCGACGCAACCCGCGTTACCAGGGTGATGGGTCCGGCACCGTCCTCGAAAAAATTATCCAATGCATCGATCAATTCGTGAGCCAGCAAATCGAGCAATCGGAATTCGAACGGGCCCGTGAACTGTTGCGATATGTGGAAACCGAATACGGTTCCTCCGTCAACGACGTGGTCGATAAATGGGAACAGGAGATGGTCGACCGCGCGCTGCAGGAACTGAAGAATGTGCAGCAGCAATTGGAGGCTGGCGATGGCATGGCGGCCCACCGCTCAGTGCGGCGATTGATGTACGTCAACCCGGACTTGCCCGAATCGACACAAACCTTCAACGAGGTTGTCACCAAATACCCTTACGTGTTTGTGGGAGTCGCGCAGCCGGCGGCCCAGGCCGATATTCGCCACGTCGAAGATTGGGCCGCTCGCCGCGCCGGCCGTTTGACCCGTCGCTGGTTGATGGAGTTCCTGGGGCCGGGTGACGAAGGCGGGAAATACCAGTTTCCCGGTGGCCGGATTCAGCGGATCGACGACTTGGGATTGAAGTACCGCATTTTGCTGGATCCGAGCAGCCGATTTGGTGTGCCCAAACTGTCTGCCTACGACCTGTCCAATCGATTGCTCGATTTGGCCGACCCCGATTCTCCGGATTACTACATTCCCTGGGCGCGGATTGTCAAAACGATTGAGATCGAAGACGAAAACGCCGTGGCCTTCACATTGCGTTATCCGCACGTTCGTCCGGAAGCGCTGCTGACGGCGCCATTCTACCCGCCGGTCGACGCGCGGGCCCAGCAAGACAACGGCGTGTATAGCAAAGTCGCCGAAAACGAAACGGAAGCCGTTTACGAATTGAATCCCGACTTTACTCCCCCGGCCGGCGCACAATTCCCGCGGGTGGTCGAGCGGTTGTACAACAACACGTCCGAGGCGACCGAAGCGTTATTGCGAGGAGAGCTGGATATCGTGGATCGGGTGTTCCCGGCGGACATTCCCCGGCTTAAACGGCACCCGATGATCGACGTCCGCGCCTATATCGTGCCGACCGTGCACGTGTTGATTCCAAATCCCCGCCAAGAATTCATGGAAAGCGATCACTTTCGACGCGCGCTGCATTTTGGGATCAACCGGGAGCTGATCCTGGATCAGTTGATTGCTGGCGGCCAGGAAATGGACGGGTTTGAAGTCGTGAGTGGACCGTTTCCGCCCGGTTCCGACACGGCTGACCAATTGGCCTACGCCTACAATAATCGCGTGCAATCGCGCCGGTACAGCGGCCAACTTTGCCTGGTGCTCTCGCAACAATACAAAATGGAAGCGCGAATCCTCCGCGAGCGGGACGGCGAAGTCAATCCGGAAATTCCCGATCCGACGATCGTGTTGGCGCATCCGGATACGGATTTGATCAATAGCATTTGTGATGCGATGGCCCAGCAATGGCGGGCGCTGGGGATCACCACCGAGTTGCGGCGTTTGCCCGTGGGCGTCACGGTGCCCGAAGACGACGATTACGACTTGCTGTTCTGCGAATTACAAATTCAGGAACCGTTGGTGGACGCGCATCGGCTGTTCGGCCGCGGTGGCCTGGTCAAAATGGTCGATCCGACGATTGAACAAGCGCTGCGGCAGCTGGATTCGGCCTACAGCTGGGCCGAAGTGTCGATCGCATTGCGACGGGTTCACGAACAATCGTCGAATAACCTGACCATCCTCCCGTTGTGGCAGATCGTGGAACATTTCGCTTATCGCAAAAACGTCTTCAACGTGGGCGATCAGCTCGTGTTTCTTTACCAAAATATTGACCGTTGGCGGATCGCTGGAATCCAGGAACGACAGGCTTCGACCCAATGAACCCTTGCTGGCCGGCATCACTCAACGACGCTCAACGAACGGCTCGCTCGGCCAACGGGTGGAGGACCGCGCGGGGGTTGACGTTGGCCGTGTTGGCGATGTTGGGCAGCTTGTTTGTTGACGCCAAACTGAAAGCCCAGCAAAACGGTGGCGGATCAGCCAATCCATCAGTGGATTCGGCGGCGGCTGCCAGAGAATCCGACAGCGACGCCGCATCCGCCAAGCAGGCCGCTTGGGAATACCGGCCCTACCAGGTTGCCGTGTGGATCGCTCACGATCATTCCTATGCGTTACAGGCCGAACTGCCGCAGGTGATGGATCGGTTGCAAACCCGAACCCGTTTGGTGGACCCGAGCGGTTGGAACGTGACGGTCTCGTCCGCACCGGACCCGTGGAACTGGCGGATCATTCAAGGGTTGCAACCCGCGCGACACGTTCAACAGCTCAAGGAATCGTTGCAGCGGGATGTGGCCACCAGCCACCTCGACAAAATGATATTTGTGCGGTTAATCGAACAGCTGGGTCTGGTAAATGTCACCGTCCAGGAACTGGATTTAAAAACCGAGTTTTGGGGCGCGGAGGTCCAGCGGCAAACCACTCACGACGCGCTGGTCGAGTCGATGTACGACGGCATCGCCACCGCCTTTATGCCGCTGACGCGCATCGAACGCGTGTTGGACAAATCGGTTAAGGTACGGGTGCGAGCTTCCGGCATTGACTATCTCGCCGAAGAAGACGCCGACGGCAACTGGACATTGGAACCCAATATGGCGTCTCCCGTATGGGTCGGAAACGACGAAATCATTTTGCCCATCGTGCTGCGGTCAAATCGTCGCGGAAACGTGGAATCGATCCAGCCAGTCGAATGGACGTATCTTTCGATCGTCGACCGAGACGGGCCCCATTTGAATTGCACCACCCATTCGCGGAATCGCGCGCCGCTGGGAGGACGGACCGGCGGCCGAACAGAACGGATGGGATTGTGCGTCCGCGCTCCCAACCGACCGACGACCTTAAACCTAATCTCCAATGACAGCGACGAAATGCCACTGGCGGACCTGGAAATCTACTCGCGCGAGCCGGGCATGGACCAAGACGAGGAATCTGAGTTTCTCGACAAGACTGACTGGCGGGGTAATGTCGTGGTGACCCCCAACGAAGCGGGCATTCGCATCCTGTACGT
>JBFILF010000485.1:0-4056 GCA_041599835.1 Pirellulaceae bacterium | reverse complement strand
TTCGAATTGGTAAATAACGACTTTTTTGGATTTGGCCCGTTGATTTTTTTGACGAAACGTCAAAAATCTTCGCATGCCAACGATGACCCGCAAACAGCGCGAAATCATTGACCGCCAGCGCCAGATCCTGGCGGTGGCTCGCGAAATCTTTAAAACCGGCGGTTACCTGGGCCTCAACATGGACCGCGTCGCGCACGAAATGGACTACGCCAAGGGAACCATCTACCAACACTTCAAGAACAAAGAAGAGATCATTCTGGCTCTGGCCGTTGAAACGCTGGAAAAGCGGATTGCCATGTTTGAGCGTGCCTCGCTGTTCCGCGGCCGCCCACGCGAACGGATGGCCGCGATCGGATGTGCCGCCGAACTGTTTGTCCAATGGTATCCCGACCACTTCGAATTAGAAAAAGTCCTTAGTTGCAGCTCAATCATGGAAAAAACCAGCGAAAGACTGCAAATTGAGAAAACGGCCGCCGAAATGAAGTGCATCAATTTAGTGGCCGGGATCGTGCGGGACGCGATTGCCGCCGGTGATCTCGAACTGACAGAAGGCGTTTCTCCGGACCAAATCGTTTTTGGGTTATGGTCGGCCACTTATGGCGGGTATTCCATCATGGATTGCGGCGACACGATTCGGCAGATGGGGATCGAGGACGGGTTTTTGATGGTGCGAGATATTAACAACAAGTTGCTGGACGGTTTTGGCTGGAAGCCGTTTTCGACGCAGCAAGATTACCATGCGATTTTCGAACGCGTCGCGCAAGAGGTATTCGACGATGTCAGACGATAACCAGACGAAGATTTTTTTTGTCAAGAATTTGACGTTTCGTCAAAACTCGGCGCTGCGCTCAATCGCTTTACGGATTTTCATCGCCACCCTGGCAGTGGCCGTCGCCGTCTGGCTGTTCTCGCTAGGCGCCGCCCACAGCCGCACACTTTCCGCCGACAAACCGGCGACCGGCGACCGCCCGAAGTTTTTTCCTGTTGTGCGGATCGCCGCTCAGGACCAATACCAACGCGTCGTCGAATATACCGGCCGCGCTCATGCCAGGCAGCGATCGTCGCTCAGCTTCCAGCGCGACGGAAAGATCATTCAACTGCTTGTCGATGATGGCGATCGGGTAACACAAGGTCAGGTGCTGGCGCAGTTGGATCGGCGCCAGCTCAATGCCCAGGCCGCCGCACTGGAGGCGCGACTGAAGCAAGCCAATGCCGAATTAGAAGAGTTGCGGCAGGGACCCCGCAAAGAATCGATTGCCACCGCACGATCGAACGTGGAAGACCTCAAACAACAGGTCAAGGGGCAACAGCTTTTATTACAACGAAGCGAAAAATTGGTGGCGGCCAACGCCGTGGCCCAGCAGGACTACGAACAAGTGTTGTATGCCACGCGTGCGCTGGAAGCCAAACTCAGTTCCGCCCAAAGCCAGTTGGACGAGTTACTGGCCGGAACGCGACCGGAACAAATCACTGCCCAAGAGGCATTGGTGGCCAGTATCGAAGCAGACGTGCAGCGAATCCGGCACGATTTGGAAGACTGCCGTTTGACGGCTCCATTTGACGGCACGGTCGTCCGCCGTTTTGTCGACGTCGGCACCGTGATTTCGCCGTCGGTACCGATTTTTGAACTGTTGGACGACGGGCACCTGGAAGTGCACGTCGGATTGCCGACTTTTCAAGCGGCACGCGTTGCCGTGCATGATCGCTTTGATGTGGCGATCAACGGACACGAGGTGACAGCTACTGTCCGCGCCGTGTTACCGATCATCGATGAAAAATCTCGAACGCAAAAAGCCATCCTCGACCTGGTGGACGCAGAGGGAAGTTACCCGGTGGCCGGTCAGAGTGTCAGGGTTCGCGTCGTGGAGCAGACTGACGTCGAGGGATTTTGGATTCCGGCCCGGGCGATCGCCAGCGACCAACGAGGATTGTGGACCTGTTATGTGATCCAGCCGGCAAACGATCAGTCCGATACCCACGGGCAGGGACACGGCACGGCGCGACGGCATGCGGTCGAGGTGTTGTATCAAGAACAGGAGCGAGTTTTCGTGCGCGGCACGCTGCTCGACGGGAGCTTGTTGGTCAGCGACGGGCTACACCGGATTTCAGCGGACCAGGAAGTTCAATATCGCGTGGTGGAATTAGAGGACATGGACGCAGACGGACGGCCATAGCTGCTAACCGAAGCGGCGAACGAAGCGACAGGCCAACTGACCACGCCCAACTTACGTGAATTGATGTTCGATCTATTTTTCAGAAATCGACGGTTACTGATGTTGGCGATGGCGCTAATTATCGTCATGGGCGCTTCGTCAGTATACGTGCTGCCGCGATTGGAGGACCCGATCCTCAACCAGCGTGCCGCGCTGGTTCACACAAGTTTTCCCGGCGCCAACGCGGTGCGCGTGGAGACGTTGGTCAGCGAACAACTCGAACAGGCACTTAAGGAGATTGAAGAAATCCGGCTGGTGCGATCGACGTCCCGTAACGAAATGTCCACGCTCACGATGGAGCTGCACGATTACGTTTACGATGTCGATGAAGTCTGGTCCCGCGTACGCGACAAGTTGAATGACGTGCAAGCCAAATTGCCGGCCGGGGCGTCGGCGCCGGAGTTTGTCGACTTGAAATTCTCGGCCTACGCGTCGCTGGTTGCTGTGAAATGGACCAGTTCTGAGCCGATGAATGCCGCCGTCCTTAGTCGCTTTGCCGAACGGCTGGAACAGCGAATTCGAACGTTGCCCGGGACCGATGACATCGATTTGTTCGGCAAACCTGTGGAAGAAATCCTGATCGAAGTCGATCAACAGAAAATCGCCGCCATGGGGCTGACGCCGGCTGACGTGGCCCGGGTGATTGAGGCCAGTGACGCCAAAGTCTCGGCAGGCGGGCTGCGCGGATCGCGCAGCGAAATTGTCGTGGAAGTCGACAGCGAATTCGACACGCTGCAGCGCATTGCCCGATCGCCGATTCAATCGCCGACCGGCGACACGGTCGTGCTGCTGGGCGACGTCGCTTCCGTCCGTAAAACGGTCGAGGAGCCCCCGGAGTCAATGGCGGTGGTCGGCGGCCAGCCGGCAATCGTGCTCGGCTGTTTCATTCAACCGGAAATGCGCATCGATTGGTGGAGCCGCAACTTAACGCAAGCGATCGACGAATTCGCAAGCGAAATGCCTCAGGGAGTGGACCTGGAAATTACGTTTCTGCAAGAGACGTACGTGACCCATCGCCTGTCAACGCTGCTGGTCAACCTTTGCTTTGCGGCGGCGGCTGTGACGATGGTGATTATGTTCATGATGGGCTGGCGCAGCGCGATCGTGATCGGAACGGCACTGCCTTTGGCTGGACTAATGGTCCTGGGGGGATTGCGTCTGCTGTCGATTCCCTTGCACCAAATGTCGGTGACCGGTTTGATCATTGCCCTGGGGCTGTTGATCGATAATGCCATCGTGTCGGTCGACGAAATTCGCAGCCGGTTGCGGCTCGGCATGTCGCGGTCGCAGTCGATTATTAACAGCGTTCAGCACCTGGCCGTCCCCTTATCCGTTTCTACGTTCACCACCTGCCTGGCATTTGCGCCATTGGCCCTCATGCCCGGTCCGGCCGGCGAATTCGTCGGCGCGATCGGAATCAGCGTGATACTGGCGGTGGCCAGCAGTTTATTCTTGTCGTTGACGGTAATCCCTGCGCTGATCGGCATAATTGATCGACCGTCGTGCCGGCAACGGCGGCAACGGTTTTGGCAGGCGGGTGTCGGCGGTCCGCGGTTGTACGACGCCTATCGCAGCTGCTTGCGTTATTTGTTGGCCCGTCCTTGGCTTGGACTCGTGTTGGGTATTCTGATCCCGGCAGTCGGGTTTTGGAGTGCTCGCAACCTGCCCGAGCAGTTTTTTCCGGCGTCCGATCGAGACCAGTTTCAGATCACCTTGCAAATGCCGCCCCAAGTTTCAATTTATGAAACGCTGGCGGCAACACGGGAGTTGCGGCATCTGGCGCTTCAATTTGAGAACATCGATCGAGTCGATTGGTATATCGGCGAAAGCGCGCCGGCCTTCT
>JBFILF010000484.1:0-4063 GCA_041599835.1 Pirellulaceae bacterium | reverse complement strand
GGTTTGGCCGGTAAAGCCGATCAGTTTGGACACCGGCTCAAGCATTCCATCACGATTGGCGTCCGTCAAGCGATACAGTCCCAATCCCTGGGGACCTTCGCCCGTCACGAATACGTCTCCGTTGAGCGGCAAGATACCCTGCACATTGTCGATGTCGTCACAATATTTGCGAACGGAGATTTGACCTTTTTCCGATTGGCTTAAGTCAGCCAATAGCAGCTTGCCGCCTTCACGCGAGAGAATGATCTGACCGAATTCATTGAACTCCATGGCGATCAGCGAACCGACCGACTCGTTGAGCAATTGTTGCACCACAAAATTTTCCGGGACTTGAAAATCGCGCTGAGCCGAACCGGAAGCTGATTGGTTGGATGTCGGCGCCGTTGCGCCACCCAACCGGGAATTGTCCCAAGGTGGCGTCGTTCCAAACGTGCCGATGATTCTTACGACCGGCCATTGCGAGTCATCAAACGCGGATTTTTCCCAGTCTTGAGGAACATCCACGGCCGCTTTCCACGTTTCATCCGTGGCCAGCCACCGCCAGGCCGTTTCACCTTCGAGTTGAAAGCGCACGATGACGGCCAAGGCGCCGGTGGTTCCTTCGTTATTGGTAGCCCGGATCGCCAGCACGTTGTCGCCATCCCTCAAATGCCGTGTCAAATCGACTTTGGTTAACTGGTCATATCCATTGCCAAACCCCACCAGCTGGTCGTTGATATAGACTTGAAATTCGTCGTCGGCAGCAATCACCAACTCACCGATAATCGGCCGTTTGAGTTGAAACGATTTGCGAAAATACGTGGAGACTTGAGGCACGTTGTCGGGTTGATGCTGTTCCGCCCAAACCCAATTGGCGGATTGCGCCGACACCGACGGCATCAACGTCCAGACAAACATCAATGAACACAAACTGGCACTGAGCCAACTCGGTTTGAGGATCCGAGCGACTGGAATCCCATGAATCGGTGCCAAGACGTCCATGTCTTTTCCCCCGTGACCTGCCTTAAAACAGCCCGATGTGATTAGACCCCACCAAGTAACAATTGCCGGGCACCTTTTGGTGCCCCATCCGAATCATCAGCTGGAACTGACTTCTCCTAGCTGATATCCGTCAAAAGCGCGCAACACTTCGTACAAATCCGCCGATACCGTCACCCGATCATCAGTGAAATCTTCGATCCATCCCTTGCGCTGTTTGACGGCGGTTACCAGCGGTGCTATCAAGTCACCCAACCGGATTTGGATTTCCCGGCAGTTCCCCGTCGCATGAAATGGTTGACTGGTCACCTCCGAATGCCGCGCGTGCTGGCTCGCGGAACCGACCGACGAATTTGAATCACGCAAGTGTTTTGCCATTTTGCCACGACTCAACGCAAAAGTTTGCTAACAGGCTCATTGATTCCGCCGAATCAGGTGCGCGGAAGTTATTACGCTAACGTGGCAGACGCGCCGTGATCGGTGATGTACCGAAACGCCCAGCGCGGACCCCACGTGTTATCAGTGGCATCGGCATTTAACGTTTTGCGAATTAGGCAAAGTTTTTCGGTTAGATAGTATTTTCTGCCATTGATCACTGGCGGATGCCGTCTGCTGGCAATCAATCGGATGTTTCGGCGCGGTGTGGCACCGGCTTTAGCCGGCTTGTGGCGTAGAACGTTGGAATTGCGGCGAAATGACCGTCGCCCGCCATCTGGGTGGGAAATTTTGCGGCACCTCGCTAACATGGCTTTTGGTGCCGTAACCGTTGACTCGTAAAGGAAAATCACCGACTAGGGACGGGCCCCACTGAACCCGATGAAAGCAGCATGCAAAAAAGCAGTTCGACACTCGTTCACGGGTCCCACCGCGTGAAGATCTTATTGAGCGAACAACAAATCCAACAGGGAGTTGCGCGGTTGGCGGACCAAATTACCGATCGTTACGGCCAAGGCTCGTTGACGATTGTTGGCATCATGACCGGTTGCCTGGTGTTATTGGCCGATTTGATTCGAAAACTGGAAATGCCGTTGCGCGTTGGCGTCATCCAAACCAGTAGTTATCGAGACGGCACGTCGCGCGGCGAGTTGTCCATCAACGCCAATATGATGCCGGACATTCGCGACCGCGACGTTTTGTTGATTGACGACATCTTTGACACGGGTCATACACTGGCCGAGGTGGTTCGACAGGTAGAAGCGATGGGACCCAAGTCGGTTCATTCCGCCGTGCTATTGGTCAAAAGCGGGCGTCAACAAGTGGGTCGTCGTCCTGATTTTGTCACATTTGAAATCCCCGATGAATTTGTCGTCGGTTACGGATTGGATTACTGTGACGAGTACCGTAACTTGCCGTACATTGCAGCGATGGATGCATCGGCAGCCGTTCCGCCGCCCTCTGACAATTCCTAGCATGAACATGCTGCGCCTTTTGTTGGTCAGTCGTCGTTTTTGGCCGTTGGCAGGAGAACGCGAGACGTTGGCCGGTAATTTGGCACGCCAATTAGCCGAATGGGGCCACCAGGTGACGGTGGCCTCGGCCGCTCTTGTCAAACAATGGCCTGGCCAATTTCAACTGGATTCGATCCAAGTTCGCCGCATTCCATTGGCGACGCGTCGTATCTGGTCCGGGCCCACTCGCAGCCAAACGACCAGCCGCTGGGCGCGGGGTCTGCAGCGATGGTTGATCAATCATCAAAGCAGGTTTGACGCCGTGATTGCGTTCGAATTTACCGATGATCTTGGTGAAGTCTCGCGAATTCTTGCCCAGTTCCAAATGCCCGTGCTGATTCGCGTCGATGTCGCCGCCACTACTGCGCTGGAACATTCCAGCCAACGTGCCACACCGCGTCCGCCAACTCCCGATTGGGTTGGCATCGTCGTTTCTAGTGAACCGCAATTGGATTGGGCCGCCAAAGGATATTTCGGAGCAGCCATTCAGGTAATTCCGGACGGCATCCAACCGCCGGCCGACGGTGCGCCGACTCGCGCGGAATCACGACAAATGCTGGCTGACGCGCACCAGCTGTTATCGCTTGAACCGAGTCAACCGTTGGCCGTGTGCGTCGAGCCGTTGACTCACCGAAACGAATTGGACGAATTGATCCGCAACTGGCGACACATTCTGGCAAGTCACCCTGACGCCAGACTTTGGCTGGTGGGATGCGGCGACTCCGAGCGCGAGTTGTACCATCGTGTCAATGATCTGGGCCTGGCCAGCAGCATTATATTCCCCGGAGAATTCGACGAAATTCAAGATGTACTTTCTGCGGCAAATATGTTTATCATCCCGGGATTGCCAAATGATGGGGCGGGGATCTTTGCGTTGACAGCGTGCCAACAGGGATTGCCGATCGTCTGCCATCAGGACTCGATGGCAGCCCGCCAGCTGGCGTGGTATTCAAATCTGTTTTTGTATGAGCAAATGGGCCGGAATTTTGCCGAGACCATCAATCACGCATTGCAAGCCGGTCTCGTCGCCACCGACGATTCCAATGCTTCCCTCCCAAGTCTGGAACACATGGCCTCCGGTTACCTTGCCGCCCTCGAACCGTTGATGAAATCTCAAGGCGTTAAAATCAATCAAACCAAAATGGGGTAACTGGCTGTGATGGAACGCTTGCTATTTATCGCCGATGAACTGTGGCATCTCGGGCCCCATCATCAGTCGGTGCTAATTGCTGGAGAGATGGCGCGGCGTGGTCATCAAATAGCGTTTGTGCAATTGCTTCACGCAAACGACGTAATGCCATGCGATCGGTTAGCGGAACTGGCATCGGTTGATTTGTACTGTCGCGTTGCGTGGCCAACCCGGATTGACACCGCCGGGATTCGCCGGCTGCGTGAGATAAGCCGTCAATTCCGTCCCGGATTGATCCACACGTGGGGCCCCCGCGCCAGCAGGGCGGTCAACTGGCTGGCCGGCACGGGCCATACGCCGGTGATCAGCTGCGGCCACGAAGGGCGGCCGAACGCGCACACGGCGTCCAACAGGATGGGCCGATGGGACCGGTTCAGTCAGCGTACCATACTGACATTCGGCGATGCTTCTAGTCAGCAGGGCGGGCGCTCAACGTCGACTGCGTCAG
>JBFILF010000483.1:0-4068 GCA_041599835.1 Pirellulaceae bacterium | reverse complement strand
ATTAGATCGGAGGCCGTAAAGCGGACGCGCATCTGGCTGGTCGGCGCGATCGTGTCACTTATGCGGAACGAGCGTTTATGCCAACCGCCAGTCACCTCCGGTCCTGTGGGGCCGACGGTCTCGAGGTTGACCCAACTGCTCCCTCCGTTATTGGAGATTTCCACGACAAAGATGTCCTCTTCAGGCGCATTGCCGGCCACGTTGTTGTACCAACGGTGATACGTCAGCACCGCTTCCTCGCCGGCCCCAGTGGTGGCGTTCATGATCGGCGATGTCAGCGTGGTGCTGCCGCCGTCCACGTCAGAGTTGCCGTCGACATTGTCCGTCAAGTAGCACTGTCCCGAGCCGTCGGCGTCTGTGGGTGGGTCGCCTCGGTCGCCTCCTCCGACGGGTACGCCGCGATCCCATTGACCGTCGGTGGCGCTGCCGCTGACGGTCCACCCCTGGTTCGTTTCAAAGTCATCGAGGAACGTGGGAGTGGCCGTGCCGCCGCTGATCGCCGTGAAAAACTCATTTGGCGCCAGCGGAGGATCGGAGACCGTATCGGCGCTCGTCGTGTCGGCCGTGACATAATACTTCAGCTCGATGCCACAATCGGATGTTGGGAAGTTGGCCTCGTACAAGTTTGGAGATTGTTCGGTCATCGGAAATGCCTCAAAGCCGGCACCGCGGTCAACGTGCAACACGCCGGTTCCGGACTGAGGATTGGCATTAAGCGCCGAGACTTGAACCGTAAATGCCACTCCACCACCCGGTGAGATCAGGTTCGGTCGGCCGCTGGGATAATCGAATTGCAGCAAATCCAGTGGCGGCGCGTCCATGTTGTGTTTGCCAAACCCGATGGCGATTTCCTGGTAGTGCGGCGTGCCGTTGCCAATGTTGGCATCGTCATCGTCCAGCTCCAAATACATGACCGTAATGGACGGATCGATGGTCGAGTTTCCAGGTTGCATCTGCCCGCGAACAATCAACATGCCAAAAAACAACGCTGCGCCAATATCGCGATAGTCGCTGGGTTCGGTGAGGATTAACTCATTGCGCGTGTCCCAGACACAACCCGACAGCAACTGGCCGCAATCATGGATTGCACCGCTGCACGGATATTGGTGGTTGTTATTGGCGTTGCGAATTCCTGCGCCACAGTTTCCGGAAAACCCGTGTGCCAGAATCGGCTCGTCCTGCATCAACACGCCCACGCAGTCGCCACTACCTTCGCCCATTTGGCCTTGGCCATTGCCGGTGACGTTAATCAGGTGGTGGCCATATTCGTGATAGATGACGTCGGCCATCGAAGTGTTGTTGCAGCCACCGCCAGCTTGGTAGAAGTTAATCGAGTTGCCGTCGTAAAAGGCATTGCACGTCGAAGCTATATTTGTATTGACGTCAAAAAAGGTCTGAGTAGCGATGGTGGGGAATGTCGGCTCGTAAAACAAAACGTAGTCTCGACACTGATTGGCTTCGTAATAGCCATTGACGTTGGCATTGGACAATTCCGTGCTAGGTGCCGGATTGTGCAGGAAATTAGCCGGTCCCGGAGGCGTCACGACGGTTGAAATTTGAGGAATCGCACCGCCGGCCGCCTGGTCGAAGACTTCGAACCATTGGCCGCGCAAGCGGGAAGTCACGGTGACCGCACCCGAACCCCCGTGCGGGATCGTATAATTGCCGTTGGCGTCAGCAAACGCGGTATTGCCGCCCGAGATGCTGACTTCGGCGTAGGGCAAGCCCACGGCAGTTTCCGGATGGCATTCCAATGCCCCCACCCCGTCGGTTGCCCGACCACTCACATTGCCCACCACGTCGACGTTGTGGATTTGTGTTTCCGAAAGCAGGATGTCGCCGCCGTCAACCGCTGCCACAATCAAATATTTCTGGTAATCCGGTAGCGTTTGGATCGAACCGCGCTGGGCGATAAACGAGACGGCCAATTGAGGCTCGGCCGCCACATTGTTGGAGCCCGCAAAGACGACGAGCCGCTCGTCGCTGACGTCGATATCCAATGGCCGGGCCGGTTTCAGCAAGGAACGAGGCACCGGCTGTTCGTCCATCAACTTGCGGACATTTTGCAGCATCTTGTTGCTGACCTGGGCTTCACCCGTCCGGCCGACGTCGAAACCCACCAGGTCCTTGACATCAAAGCCGGACATCACTAGCGGGTTGCCCGGTTCGTTGCGGACCAGAAATCCCACGCCGGAACGAAACACGGGAACACCTTGGTAGAGTTGGTCGAACCGGAACGTATAAAACTTGTGTTTGCCGGTTTCGCGATTGAACATCACGCCCTGCAACACTTCACCGGTCGGTTTCATGGCCGGCAAAAAACCGCCCACGTCGGCGCCCAGCATGTCCTGGACTTCGTTGATCAAATTCCAAGCGCTATCCAGCGGTGTGGACCCTGTGGCAAGCTGCGTGCCGTAAATGGCACTAAATGTTTTCGCCTCATCATCAGCGCCTTCATGGTTGTGAAACGGCAATCCGTAAAAACGCGCGCCAGGATGATCTTGTTTGAATTGTTGAACTTCGTCGACGGACCATTGACCCATCACTTCCGTCGACAAACAGGCCAGCAGCACACCGACAAGAAACAACGGTAGATAGCGAAATCTCATGATTCCCCCCAAATTAGATGCTTGTTCCTGAGAACTTGAAATACTAATCCAAGCCGCTCAGCACAGCAATCATGCGATTCCCATAATCCAGCATTTTGCGATGCACGACGGTCATCTGGCGAACCACGACAAAATGAACGGAAATTCGTCCGCCGCTGACGATTTCTGCGTCGCTCAGTTTCACGATCGGAAGTCAGAATCTTTGCGGTGCCGCATGATTTCGCCAAGCGCGATTTCGCGGAGCCGCGCGCGGTGCGAACGAATTTACCCGCGCGGATGAAATTGCTGGTGGACTTTTTTCAACCGCGTTTGATCAACATGAGTATAGATTTGGGTGGTGGCGATGCTGGCGTGACCCAACATTTCTTGCACATGTCGCAAATCGGCGCCGCCCGCCAGCAGATGCGTGGCAAAACTGTGCCGCAGCGTGTGCGGGCTGATGGCCGGTGGAATGCCGGCCAACAACGCATATTTTTTGACTAGTTCCCATATCGCCTCGCGCCGCAATTGCCGGCCGGTGCGGGATAAAAACAGCCACGACGTGAACGATTTGGATTTAACGAGCTGCGGCCGCAGCTGGTCGATGTACCGCCGCACTGCGGTTACGGCTGACTCGCCGATCGGCGCCATCCGTTGCTTGTTTCCCTTGCCGGTGCATTTGCAATAACCGCGATCGAGATGCAAATCGTCCAATCGCAAATTCGAAATTTCGGATGCCCGACACCCCGTGGCATATAACATTTCCAGCAATGCCCGGTCCCGCAGGTATAACGGGTCGTACTTGGGCGGAGCATTGAGGAATTGCTGGACTTGACGGGGCGAGAGGACTTCGGGGACGCGTTGCCACAGCTTACGGCTACCCAACAACTCGGCCAGGTTTTCGTGCAACACACCTTCGAGCTGCAGGTACTTGAAGTACATTTTTAGCGTCACCAGGTGCCGGGCGACGGACGCCGGCGCGAGTTGTTGGTCGACCAACCAGCCGACGAAGGCGGACAGCGCCGAGATATTCAATTGCTCAACCGCTCGGCCGCGCCGCCATTGTTCGAATCGTCGCAAATCACGGCAGTAAGCGGCCACCGTGTTTTCAGCCAGGTGACACTCGCGCCGCAGATAGTCTTCGAACGCGCTGGCCCAAGCGGCGTCGCGCCGCGACTGCAGTTTCGCCTCAGGCTTTTTTTTCCTTAACAACTGAAGTCGGGTGGTGCGTTTGGCCATGCCGTAGTCATCGGACCTGCGGCAACGTGATGTTTACGCTTCCTGGTTGACCCTGGTCGCGTAATCAGGCTATGCCGGTTATCGCCAGGCAAATTCGTCAAAGTCGACGAATTCACGGGTCCCATGCGCGAACGATGGAACCTTATTTTTGATATTTAGGCTGGTACAGTTGCACCTGGAAACCTCCCGGCACCCGAAAAAAGGTCACCAAGCCGTAACCACGGTCCTCGACTTCCTGGGT
>JBFILF010000482.1:0-4069 GCA_041599835.1 Pirellulaceae bacterium | reverse complement strand
TTGGCACCGCCGGCCCGCACTACTTTTAAAATGTCTTCGCGGGTAATCCGGCCGGATTCTCCGGTGCCCGTGACGACGGCCAAATCGACACCCAGTTCGCGGGCAAAGCGGCGCATGGCCGGACCCGCAGCGAATTCAGCAGGGTCGGTGGTCGACGTGCGGTGGGATGGTACCGTTGCCCGGCTGGATTGAGCAACCGGCTGCGGCTTGGGCGGCTGCGGTTTGGGCGGTGGCGATTCCTGGGCGGGTGGTTCGGGAGACGCGGTGGGTTGATTGGATTCTACTTGAGCCGGCGCTACAGGTTCCGGTTCTTTGCGGGGTTGTTCTGCAGCGGGCGCCGGAGTTTCCGGGGCAGCCGGCGCCACCGGGGAGTCTTCGGCCACGGCATCGAGTGTCAACAGCAGCGTCCCCACGGGGATTGTGTCGCCTTCGTTGACGTGGATCTTGACGACTTTGCCGCCATGCGTGGCGGGGACTACCGCGGTTGCTTTGTCGGTTTCCAGTTCGATGATGCCTTGATCCTTGTCGATCGTGTCGCCTTCGCTGACAAGCACTTCGAGTACGTCGGCGGTATCGATTCCGTCGCCGAGTTCGGGGAGTTTAATATCGATGGACATGTTGATTCAATTTGAGTCTATGTTTCACACCAATGCCGCGGGGCGAACGTGGCGACTAAGCATACAGCGGGTCAATTTTTTCGGGGTCGTAATCCAGTTCCTTGATGGCGGCGGCAACGTCCTCGTGTTTCAGTTTGTCCTGCTGGGCCAACTGGTACAGGGCGGCCAGGGCAATTGAAGCTGCGTCGACCTCAAAATGCCGCCGCAGCGTTTCTCGCGTGTCGCTGCGACCCAGTCCGTCGGTACCCAGCACCAGGTAATCGCCGGGCAGAAAAGCGCGAATCTGGTTGGGATGCGCTCGCACATAATCGCTGGCCGCGATAATCGGCCCTGTCGCATTTTTCAATGCCCTGCTTAAGTAACTGGCACGCTTCTTTTTGCTGGCTGGGTGCAGCCGATTCCAGCGGGCGGCCGCCTCTGCGTCTCGCGCCAGCTCCGTGTAACTGGTCACGCTCCAAACGTTCGAGCTGATATTGAAGCGATCGGCCAGCATCTGCTGGGCTTCCAGGGCACACTGCATGATCGCGCCGCTGCCAAACAGTTCCACCGCCAGTTTGCCGCCCTTGGCTTTGACCGAGCGGAATTTGTACAGGCCCTTGCGAATACCCTCTTCGCATCCCTGGGGCATTTCCGGCATTTCATAATTGGCGTTCTCAGCCATGATGTAGTAAATCGCCGTCTCGCCTTCCTGGTACAATCTGCGCAAGCCGTCGAAGATAATCACGGCCATCTCGTAATGAAACGCCGGATCAAAACTTCGCACGAATGGAAACGCCGAAGCGTTTAGCAAGCTGTGACCATCCTGGTGTTGCAAGCCTTCGCCATTGAGCGTGGTTCGGCCCGCGGTTGCGCCAATCAAAAATCCCTTGGCACCCATATCGGTAGCTGCCCAGATGGAATCGCCTACGCGCTGAAACCCGAACATCGAATAGAAGATGTAAAAGGGAATCATGTTCACGCCGTGCGCGGAGTAGGTGGTGCCGGCGGCGGTGAACGAGGCCAACGAACCGCACTCCGAGATGCCTTCCTCCAGCAATTGGCCGTCTTTGGCTTCCTTGTAAGGCGTCAGCTGATCGTGATCCACCGGCTCATACAATTGGCCAACTCGCGAGTAAATGCCGATTTCCCGGAACATGCCCTCCATCCCAAACGTTCGCGACTCGTCAGGAACGATCGGCACGATATGTTTTCCGATCGTCCGGTCTCGGCACAGTCGGCTCAGCAATCGAACAAAACCCATCGTCGTGGAAATCGACTTGCCGTAGTCCCTTTCGATCATCTTGCGATAGTCTTCGAACGTCGGCACCTCCATTTTCGGGATGGCCGTGGGGCGGGAGGGCACAAAACCGCCAAGTGCCTCGCGACGCTGGCGGATGTACTTCATTTCCTGGCTATCTTCGGCGGGTTTGTAAAACGGGGCTTCGCCGACCTCTTTATCGGAGATGGGGATGCCGAATCGGCTGCGAAATTCCAACAGTTCCTGCTCATCGGCATTTTTGACCTGGTGCGCGACGTTGCGGCCTTCGCCGATTTCACCCAAGCCGTACCCCTTGATCGTTTTGGCCAGGATAACGGTCGGCACGCCCTTGGTTTCCAGGGCTGCTTTGTAGGCAGCGTAGACTTTTTCCGGATCGTGCCCGCCCCGCCGCAATCGTGTGAGCTTTTCATCCGACACGTTGCTGACCATTTCCAGCACTTCGGGATACTTGCCAAAGAAATGGTCGCGAATATACGAGCCGGGTGACACGACGTATTTCTGGTACTGGCCGTCAACAACTTCACCCATGCGTTTGACCAGCATGCCCGTTTCGTCTTTTTCCAGCAGCGGATCCCAGTCATCACCCCAGATCACTTTGATCACGTTCCAGCCCGCGCCGCGAAACAGGGCTTCCAGCTCCTGTATGATCTTGCCATTGCCGCGGACCGGTCCGTCCAGGCGCTGCAAGTTACAGTTGATGACGAATGTCAGGTTGTCGAGTTTCTCGCGCGAGGCCAGTGTAATGGCGCCCAGCGTCTCCGGTTCGTCGCACTCGCCGTCGCCGAGGAAGGCCCACACGTGTTGTTGGCTGGTGTCTTTGATACCCCGATCCAGCAGGTAGTGGTTGAATCGCGCCTGGTAGATGGCGGTGATGGCCGACAACCCCATGGACACCGTGGGATACTCCCAAAAGTCCGGCATCAACCAGGGATGCGGGTACGAGGACAGCCCGTTATCAAATGCCACTTCGCGCCGAAAGTTGTTCAGGTGCTCTTCGCTCAGACGACCTTCCAAGTAAGCGCGGGCATAGATCCCGGGGCTGGCGTGGCCCTGGAAATAAATCAGGTCCCCGTCGTAGCCCGTTTCCCCGCGTCCGCGGAACACGTGATTGAAGGCGACTTCGAACAACGTTGCTGTCGAAGCGTACGTGGAGATATGGCCGCCGATCCCTTTGTGTTTTTTATTTTGCCGCACCACCATCGCCATGGCGTTCCAGCGAATGATACTTTTGATGCGTCGTTCGATCTCACGATTGCCGGGGTAGGGCGGTTGCTGGTCGAGATGAATCGTGTTGATGTAAGGCGTATTGGATTTGATCGGCAAGTCGACGCCTTCGGCCGTGGCGCGCGCTTCGAGCACCGACAGCAAGTATTTGGCCCGATCGGGTCCGCGGCTGTTGATCACGTATTCCAGCGAATCGATCCATTCTTCGGTTTCGATCGGATCGATGTCGACCGTTTGTTTGACGTACGGTTCACTGGCCGACTGAGGTATTGCCGGCTGGGAGGGTTTAATTACATCCGCCATGGCTAAATCATTACCTTTTTTTCATTTTGCATTGCCGGGTTCATAGCCTAGTGGGCCGAAGAATCCGCACGATCCGCCTCTGCGTGGATGCCGCCGACAAAACAGACCATCTCTCAACTATTCGGCAGTAAAATCTTCTCGGTTCGGTTTTGTCCGCCGGGGTTCGCTGATCGTCACAATTCTCTTAAACAGCAGTTGGGGCGTAAAGGACTTGGTCGCCGTCCAGGCATCACGTCATTTTATGCGTTAGCCGAATGCTGGAAAGCTTTTTTAGCCTGGTCGCCATTAGCCAACGAATAACGGTGAGCTTACTACCGCTGACGACACCAGGTTTTCGGGTTTGTCGGCTAAAGCCGAAATCCTGAATTCTCTAATCAAAGCTAATATTTTGCCTAATCCGTCGGATGGCACCCGAATGACGGTTCGTATGTTGATTCAATCGATTCAGCTGCGATTACCGGATACGTCATTCCGATTACTTCCAATGCAACGCTCAGACGAGTGGTAGGGCTAAACACGTCTGACCGCATCATTCCAGTTTTGCAACGATAGGACTCCGCCGCAACGATGACCTGCTATCCTGCCCATCCGTGTTTAACTGGCCGATTATTGGTTGCCTGGATCATGGCGGTTTGCGCTGTTTGCCTGCAGCCGTCGCTGGCCGACG
>JBFILF010000481.1:0-4103 GCA_041599835.1 Pirellulaceae bacterium | reverse complement strand
TAAACGAAGACCAGGGCATCTACTGCGGCCCGGGAATTTGGTACGACGAACAAACTCAGCGGATTCACTTTCGCGCCGCGCACACGGATCTGGATTACTTCGACGCCAATTATCAAGGCGAAACTGACCCGCGTCGCTTGCCATTGGTGATCGGCGGACCGCGCGTGGTTTTGGATGTGGAAGGTGCCGCCCACCTGCGATTTCAAGATCTGGTGTTTCGCGGAAGTCGTGGGCGCACGATCAGCGTCATCAATGGCCAGGATATTGAACTGGAAAACGTGACGGCCTACGGAGGTTGTCCAGCCATGTGGCTGGAATCGAGTCGTCACGTACGCATCAGCCGTTCGGCATTTCGTGGCGTGTCGGCGCCTTGGTCCACCCGCTCCAGCGAAAAATACCGAGGCATTTCCACGTATCTGTTCATCTCCAGTTTTCACCCGCCGCTAAACCAGCACATCGAAATCGACCATTGCGAGTTCACCGATTGCCACGACGGAGTGATCGTTGGCACCATCGATCACGGCCGATTTCATCACAATTTGGTGGAGAATTTCAACGACGATGGTTTGTATTTGACGATCTTTGGCAAACCTGGCAAGGAAGTGCATATCTTCCAGAATTTGATTCGGCGGTGCGGCATTTATTTTTCGTTTGCCGGTGACGGCGAAAACCAACAAGACACGCGCGCGTTCATTTACCGCAATGTGATCGACATGCGGCCGTCCGTGCAAAACTCGCCGCCCACCGCTGCCGACAGGCCGCCCAATCGAGTGTACGGACAGTTGTTGGGCGACCACGGCAGCCCGATTTGGAAGCCGATTAACTTTTACCACAACACGGTGATCGTGCCGCGTCCCGTTTGGCGCGACCATTACGGCGCCGGCATGGGACGTGCGGTCGCCCGCACGCATCGCCGCGTGTTCAACAACATTTTTTGCTTCATTGAAGGAATGCCGGGGTTCAACTTTAACTTTGTCCCGGATACAGGTGATACGATCGTCGATGGCAATTTGTTTTGGAGCTATAACCCAGGGCCCGCCCCGCCAGTTGACGTGATTCAAGCGGCGCTGAACAGTGCCAACGCGAAACGGTATGGCTGGTTCGAACAAAGCAAGCAGACTTATCCTCCCGGATGGATGGCCCACGACCAATTTGCCGATCCGCAATTTGTAAAGATCACCGCGGATTGGCGACAAGGCGACAATTACTTATTGAACGCCGACAGTCCGGCGGTGGACACCGGGATTGCGATCCCCGCGGACTGGCCAGATCCGCTGCGCGCTAGCGACCACGGCAAACCGGACGTGGGCGCGTTTCCACTAGGTGGCCGCTTATTTCAGGTTGGTCCGCGGGAACGCCTCGTGTCGGACCATTAGTCGTCGCGAAGTACTCAAATATTTAGCGACATGGTCGCATCGTTGAAATTCGCGGTCTTTCCCCAGCAACCCGGTGTTTTATGCAGATCGCGTGGCGGATAATCAAACTCATCAGCGAAACCCAAAACCTCTGAACCGCTCGCCGACACTCGAAGTTTGCGGGCCGAATTCTTCACCGCAACTAATCCCGGCCGATCATTCACCGACGGCGAAGGAACGCGCGAGTCACATTCAACCAAATCGCATTTTTCAATCCTGCTTGTTTAACGAGCGAAGGAGGGGACGATGATATGTCCTGGTTGCGGCAGACACAACGATTCAACTGCCATGCAATGTATGTATTGCGGAAAGCCATTGCGGCAAAATCCTTACGGTGTGTCACCCGTGAAAGAATCAAGGCTGCCTTCGGCGCCCCCTTCCCCGCGGCCGCCAAACCACCTGGTCAAAGCCATTCTGGCGACATTGTTCTGTTGTTTGCCCCTTGGAATTGTCGCCATCGTATACGCCGCGCAAGTAAACGCGAAATATGAGTCGGGCAATTACCAAGGCGCGTTAGAGTCCTCACGGCAAGCGGATACATGGGGCAACATCAGCATTATCCTGGGATTGGTTCCGATGGCGTTGTATGCAATCGCTATTCTGGCGGGCGGAGCGATATAATGATAATTGACAGAAAGACTCGCTGGGTCCTGGTGTCGATAATGACCTTGGCGGCGATTGCCGGCCTATGGGTATTGGCTCGATGGAATCCGGCGGATTACTCATTTTTTCCCCGCTGCGCGTTCTACACGGTTTCCGGCTGGCATTGTCCCGGTTGCGGGACGCAGCGAGCGATTCACCAGATGCTGCACGGCAATTTTGTCGATGCGTTCTTTTTGAATCCGTTGGCGACTTTGGTCGCCCCAGTGTTGGCATGTTGTTTCATGGTGACGGCAGTTTATCGCCTGGGTGGCAAAACGGGGCCGTGCGTCTATATTCGTTCCCGCTGGATCTGGCTGTTGGCCTACAGCGTGATAGCGTTCTGGCTGTTGCGAAACTTGCCGCTGTCACCCTTCATTTATTTTGCGCCAAACGGATGAAGCTCTCTGCTCGGAAGGAATCCGTTTTTTGCGTTGCCGAACACAACTGGTGACGTCCGCGGGGCAACCGAATACGGCATTGGGCAACCCGCGCTCTGGAAAGCTATCGCGCCAAGGAAAAACTGGGATGCAAATATATGAAGACCGCTCAAGAGTTTTGCCGGTCGAGGCTACCCAGTGCGCGGTGGCGGTAACCGGGCCAAAGCGCCAATGCATATAGGACCAATGCCGCCGTGGCAACGGCGCTGATCCACCGCATGGGACCGGAGACAAACACAATCGACGCATTGACAATGATGAAAATCAGATACGCATAAACCATAGCGCCTAACCACCAGGTACGCCATTCGTAAGATCGCGGCGACGCCCACCACCACAGTGTTTCGACGAGGCAGACCACCGAAAACAAATGATTGAAATAGAGACCGCCGCCCCAACTCATCCCAATGTACTTTTCGGTGATGGCCGCCGTGTGCTCGACCGCCCGCGCATGGCTCCAGTCGTGAAAAAATGCGAAGGCGGTGATCACGTGCACTCCGTATGCGATCACCGCCAGCGTCCATAGCAATCGCATCCATCGCCATTTTTCGCCCCGCATCCAACCGCTCAGCGCCAAGGCTGCAAAAATAAAAAACAGCGCGAGCGAAATGCGAATACTCCAAATCGACAAGGTTTGTCCGTCGGTCATTTGTCCGCGGCTTTCAATTAGTGGAGTCATCGGCGGCCCCGTTCGCGGCTTGTTGTCAGTTCTCGGACATTCTCGTCAAACTCACACCCGACCACCGGCGTTAACCATATGTCTGTGGTCGATCGGGCCGAGTTGCGTTAACCTTACGTCATTCTATGCGGCAAAAAACAATGCCCGAACGGAGCTAACATTGTGAGCTGGTTGTCGTGGCCGATCATCGTACTCGGTTTGGTGTTGCTGTGGGTACTGTATGACGTGGTTCAGAGAAAGCACGCCATCCTTCACAACTTTCCGATCATCGGTCATTTTCGATATTGGCTGGAAGCCGTGGGTCCCGAGCTGCGACAATACATCGTCACCAGCAACAACGAGGAACGGCCGTTCAGCCGCGATGAGCGGCGCTGGGTGTATGCTTCTTCCAAAAAACAAAACAACTATTTCGGATTCGGAACCGACAATGACCTGGAGCTTTCGCCCAATTACCTGATCATCAAACAATCAGCTTTTCCATTGAGTGAACCGCAACCGGGCGATGCTGATTACGATGAACAATACCACATCGCGTCGGCCAAAGTACTGGGCGAATATCGTGGTCGCGCCAAGTCGTTTCGGCCGGCCTCCGTCGTCAATGTCTCGGCCATGAGTTTTGGCAGTCTCTCGTCAGCGGCGGTGGAAGCACTCAATCGAGGCTGCCAGCTGACCGGTTGCCTGCACAACACGGGCGAGGGAGGCATCGCACCGTACCACGATTACGGCGGTGGATTGATCTGGCAAATCGGCACCGGCTATTTCGGCTGCCGCGATGAACAGGGCCATTTCAGTTTGTCGCAGTTCAAGGACACGGTTGCGGCGCATCACGTGAAGGCGATCGAAATCAAAATCTCCCAAGGCGCTAAACCGGGCCGCGGCGGCGTATTGCCGGCCAAAAAGATATCTCCCGAAATCGCCAAGATCCGCGGC
>JBFILF010000480.1:0-4112 GCA_041599835.1 Pirellulaceae bacterium | reverse complement strand
CGTTGGGCCAGGCCAGAACCGAGAAGATCAAAAACAGCAGCGCCGGATAGCCGGCCAATATTCCCGGCAAGTGATCGTAAAGCATAATCGGCTTGGCCGTCGTGGCAGGTTTCGCTGAAGCTGACATTGGGACTCCGGTCGTTGGGAACTGTTACCTTGGATGCCTGCGCTCAGAATGCGGTCGAACGTATTTCGCTCCAACCACTAAAATATTGCCGCAAAAAGGAAACTACCGCGCGATTTCTTGCCGTCTCCGTGACTGAGTTATCGTAACGTTATTCGGTCCGCCGGTAAACTAATCCAGCATCACTTGGCGGTTGCAAATCACGACTTGCCACCAGCCCGATGTTTACGCACGGTGGCCTTCAGATTCATTTTGAGTGATCCAAAGGAACGGCCTTTTTCCAAATGTCCGCCGACCAGGAGATTGGTCCTGGGTAAGTGATGTCGTGTCGAGACACGCACATTTAATTAACAGATTTTCCTTTAGAAAAGATCATCGTTGCCGTGATCGAGCAGATGGAAAGCGCTGCCACGCCGCCGGCGATCAGGATCGCGCCCGGCGTGATGTATTCCTTGTCCGGTCCGGTCAGCAACCAGTAACCATACGCCGTCGAACCAACCGAACCGGCAATGGCGATGAGCAAGATGCCCAGCGAGAGCAGGCTGAGCCTGAGAAATATAATGACGGTCGCGGTGATCAAAAACAAAACGACTGCCGCGACTAAATAGGAAAACATCGATTCATGCCTTTTTGCGGGGCTATCTTGCGGCGGATTGGAACAGTAGGCCATTCGCTGTGCCAGCCGTTATATCGCCATGATTTTCCATAGTGCCTCAACAATGTGTCGCCACGCGAAGAAACGATCAGCCGCAGGGCGCCAGCCCACGGGTTTTTCACCTAAACCGGTCGTTCCGGCTGATAACAACACAAAAATAAGGCACTACCTGATTTTCCATTATCTTTCCACAACACCATCTTCCAACTACACAGCACAAATGCCGGGCGCCCTTCGGCGGGGCTGCCATGCTGGGTGACAGCGAGTTTTCCCGGAGGCGAATGCCCTGTTACACTGACGTCTGAAACTACATCGAGTTTTGCACGGTCCACGCCGGAGAAAACCATGCCAACAAAACAGATTATGTTTGTAATGCTTCTCGCATTGTGCGGGATCACGGGGTGTTCCAACGACGGAGGAGCGACCAAGGAAGCAAACGCTCCCACGGAAAGTGGATCGCGTAAAACTGTGGGCGTCCTGGTTCAGACGACGGTCAATCCGTTCTTTCTGGATCTGGCAGGTGCCGCCGAAGCGGAACTCGGGTCGGATTACAAGGTGATCGTCATGGGCGGAGACAACAACGCGGATCGGCAGGCAAAACAGATCAAGGATCTGATCGTGCAAGGCGTCGATGCATTGTTGATTACACCCTGCAATGCCAATGCGGTTGGCGCGCCGATCCGCGAAGCCAACGAAGCCGGCATTCCCGTGTTCACCGCAGATACGGCATGTCTCGATCCGGACGTGAAAATCGTCAATCACGTGGCAACCGACAACTATGCCGGCGGCAAACTCGCCGGCCAGGCCATGATCGAGGCGCTGCAAGGCAAAGGCGGTAAGATCCTGGTTCTCGATTATGAACAAGCCGAATCGTGTCAGGAGCGTGTCCGCGGATTCCGCGAAGTCATCGATGCTCACAACGCCGCGCCGGCAAACGCCAATGCCCAAATCGAAATCGTGGCCCAGTTGCCCAGCCAAGCCGAGGAAGCCGCCAGTTACCGACAAACCAAGGATGCCCTCAAAGCCAATCGCGATCTGGTGGGTGTATTTGCCATCAACGATCCGGCGGCGCTGGGCGCCGTCAACGCCATCGAAGAAGAACAATTGCAGAATCAAATCAAGGTCATTGGCTTCGACGGTCAAAAAATCGGGAAACTGGCCATTCGCGACGGAAGGATTTTTGCCGATCCCGTCCAGTTTCCGAAACGCATGGGGCAGCTCAGCGCACAGTTCATAAAAGATTATTTCGCGGGAAATGAAATTCCGCCGGTCCATATGATCGAGCCGGAACTTTATTACCAGGCCGACGCCCAAGCTGACCAGGAACTAGCTGGTGAATAATCGCCGTGGTAAAAGCCGGCTGGGCAAAACGTAGCGGCTGCGACGTTGCCTGCGTACAATCAGCCTATTTCCGCAGTCGACTCGAACCGCCGAATCCCGTGTCATCGGATCCCCTGCTGCAAATCAGCCACCTCGTCAAGGACTTTCCAGGGGTCCGCGCTTTGGACGACGTGAATCTGGAATTGCAGCGGGGAGAGGTCCTGGCATTGATTGGAGAAAACGGCGCCGGCAAAAGCACGTTGATCAATTCGCTGGGAGGCGCCATTCACTGCGACGCGGGGGAAATCCGAATTGACGGAAACGTCGTCGAACTGAGCACGCCGATTGCCGCTCGCCAGGCCGGCGTCGGTATCATCTACCAGGAATTCAACCTCGTACCCTTTTT
This sequence comes from Pirellulaceae bacterium, assembly GCA_041599835.1. Taxonomy (GTDB): domain Bacteria; phylum Planctomycetota; class Planctomycetia; order Pirellulales; family Pirellulaceae; genus CAJQPP01. Next base: position 1,607 of record JBFILF010000480.1, on the reverse strand, counting down.
GACGGCACGCGAGAACATCTACCTGGGCCAGGCTCGTCAACGGCGTGGAATCATCGACACCGCGGCCGAACGCGCCGGCGCGCGAAGCCTGTTCCAGAGAATTGGCATGCAGATCGACCCCGACGCAGTCGTCTCCAAGCTGAGCATAGCCGAACAGCAGGCCGTGGAAATCGCCAAGGCACTCATCACGCAAGTCAAAATACTTGTGATGGACGAACCCAGCGCGACGCTGACACCCCAGGAAGTGGAACGGTTGTTTGCCATCGTTCGGGATCTGAAACGCCAGAACATCGGGATTATTTACGTCAGTCACCGGCTGGATGAAGTGCTGCAGATTGCCGATCGCGTGTTCGTGCTGCGTGACGGCAAGCATGTGGGCACGCGACGCGTCACGGACGTCTCGCGACGCGATCTGATCGAAATGATGGTGGGTCGAGCGATTGAAGACGAGTTTCCAAAACATCATCACGCGGCCGGCCAGGTTCGACTGCGTGTCGACAATCTGTGTTGGGGCGATCGAGTTCAAAACGTCAGTTTTGTAGTACGCGCCGGCGAGGTGGTCGGATTGACCGGGCTGGTTGGTGCGGGAAGAACCGAGGTCGCTCGTTTAATTTCTGGAGCGGAAATTCCGGATCGCGGTACCGTAGAACTTGACGGAACCGCGCTGGATTTGAAAAGTCCACGCGATGCGATTCGTGCTGGTATCTGCCTGCTGACAGAGGACCGAAAGGGTCAGGGCCTGATCCTGGCACATTCGATTCAGGAAAACTTTGGACTGCCCAACCTCGGTAGTTTTTCCAAAGCGGGCTGGTTGAATTACCGCGCCGAGTCCGATGCATTGTCTCGGTTCGTCACCGATCTCCAAATTAAAATCGTGTCTCACGATCGATCGGCTGGCACGTTAAGCGGCGGTAACCAGCAAAAGCTGGTAATGGCAAAATGGTTGCAGCGAAATTGCGCAGTGTTGTTGATCGACGAGCCGACACGCGGCATCGACGTCGGCGCCAAATATGAAATTTATTTGTTAATCAATCAGTTGGCGGCCGAAGGCAAGGCAATCGTCATGATCAGCTCGGAAATGTCGGAAATCCTGGGAATGTCGGATCGCATTCTCGTCATGCGCCAGGGACGCATCGCTGGTGAAATTCCCGTCGCTGGTGAAACGACTCAACAACAACTGATGGAATTGGCGGCCCATTAAAGGGAACAATCGGTTGACGACCAACAAGACAACCAGGATTTCGCTGATCGCCCAGGACTATGGGATGGTCGTGGTGCTGCTGTTATTGATGGTCGTGATGAGCCTTATCACCATTGATCGACAAGAAGCCAGCGGGTCGGCCGCCGGCAAACAATTGGCCAACGCGGTCAAGGCTCGATCGACTCCTCAAAACATCGTGATCGCCACGCCAGAAGGCATCCTTGACTACGAGATGGCTGAAGCAATGCGCAGGGCACTGGAGGGATCACCACATCGAATTCTCGCCATCGTGCAGGGAGGTCCGCGTGACGCCAACCTGGCCTTGCAGCGAATCAAACAGCAGGGTGACATTTTGAATGTCATTGTCGGCACGCAGGCTTCGAGCAAATGGGATCCGTTGAGAAAT
>JBFILF010000479.1:0-4118 GCA_041599835.1 Pirellulaceae bacterium | reverse complement strand
GCGTTGCGTCGGATTCCTGGCGAATATCCATGAGGCTGGGGAGGGTATCCTGCATGCGAAACGCCAGTTCGTAAGATTCGATGATTCCCTCGACACCGGGTTGCTGCTGGTCGCGCCTAAGTTTTTCTGCGTTTAATTGTTGGATGAAATCCAGCTGTTGACGCTGTGCGGTTTTGTTTAACCGCGGATTGCGAATGTCGGGCACCGGCGAGCCCAAACCGCGTGCGCCGCCGAACCGGCTGCCCACCCGGCCCGATCGACCGATGTTGGTACCTTGGTAGACGGCCGGCAAAAACGCACTGCCGTAATTTTGTGCGGCGCCAGCCGGCGGGTTCAAAGAAATGAATCCGGGCATACTGTCGTTTTCGGTCCCCAATCCGTAGAGGGTCCAGGCACCCAGCGACGGGCGAACAAATTGTGCATTGCCCGTGTGCATTTGAGTCATCGCCCTGGGATGAATGGGTTGATCACAGTTCATCCCCCGCAACAGGCACAATTCATCGGCCATCCGGCCGACTTCTGGAAACAACTCGGAAATCCAAAGTCCACCGTCGCCGTGCTGGGCGAATTTCCAAGGTGATCCAAGCAGCGCGCCGCGGTATTTGCCGGATTTGCCCTAATCGCGAGTCAAGTTGGGTTTGTAGTCAAACGTGTCGACATGAGAGGGCCCGCCCCGCATACACAAAAAGATCACGCGCTTGGCACGGGGCTGGAAATGCGGCTGTTTCGGGACCAGCGGCCCGGCGGCTTGTTTTCGTTCCTGTTGGGCGGCGTCAGCTGCCATGCCGGAAAAAGCCAGGTAGCCAAACCCGCATGAAATCGTCTGCAAAATGTCGCGTCGATTCGGCCGGCCGATAAGACTTGGTTGATTCATAATGACGCATTCCGTTTAAGATGTGTTGTCGGCTAGTTTAATATTCGGAATTCGGCTGCGGCCATGATGGCCTGGCACAGGCAACGAAGCTTTTCGGCGGCTTCGTCATTGCCGCCGGTTTCAAAATTGTCATAAAAGTCGCGGGCAGCGGCCTGTTCTCGCTCGGTGCCGGGTCGACCATACGCCAACAAAAACGCCTGCTCAATTTGTTCCGACACCTGACTCGAATGATCCAACAAACGCTGCGCAAATAAATCGCTTTGCCGAATTACGAACTCATTGTTCATAAAGTACAGTCCTTGATCGGGCGTGTTGGACGATTCACGTTGACCCACCACCATGCTGGATTCGGCGAAATCAAAAACCGCCAAAGATCGCGGGATATTATCGCGGACGATGGGCAGGTAAACGCTGCGATAATCAGTCATGGGATCGAGTGATATGGCAGTGAAATTTGGGCGGCCGGTCCGCGCGGCTGCGCGTCGTCGGAAATTGCGGCGGCGATCCATCTGATCCGAATTCGCATCTGCCATTGGGCGTCGATCATCACGCGCCATCATCGAGCCTGCCAGCACCAGGTCCGCGGTATTCCTCAAGTTGCCGTTGCGCACGACGGTTTCGCCTCCCTTGGCCACATTGGAAGCCCGCGGCCGTTCGGTCGTCAGCTGATCACTGATGCTCAGCATGGCATCCCGCAAAACTTCGGCATCCAGCCGCCGGGGGCTGGCCCGCCACAACCATCGGTTGTCGGGATCAACATCAAATGATTCCGCGTCGAACTGCGAACTCATGCGATACGTGCGTGAGGTGGCCACCTGGCGTATGAGCGATTTAATCGACCAATCACTCTCCATAAACGAAACCGCCAGGTAATCCAGTAGCGCTGGATGGGAAGGCGGTTGCCCGGTGGAACCAAAGTTTTCTGTTGTTTCAACAATGCCTTGACCCAACAAATGCTGCCAAATCCGATTGACCATCACCCGCGCGGTCAAAGGGTTTTGATCGGAAGTCATCCAACGGGCCAATTCCAAGCGTCCCGTTGAGTTTTCCCGCACTTTGATCGGTCCGCCCGAAATGACTTGCACGAAACCCCGGGAAATTTCCTGAGTCGGCTGGTCGATTTCACCGCGAACCAGCAAGTGAGCATTCACGGGTCGATCAGCCGGTTGTACCCCCATGCAAAACGAGCGAGGTTGGCCCTGCTCGTCGTGTGACTCGAGCACTGATTCCAGAGCCGCCATTTGCGTGCGTACCACGGCAACTTGTCGGAAAAGGTTCTGCGGATTGATCTGTGATTCGGGGTTGCGTCGAGCCTGGCGGCGGGATTGAAGCAGTTCTTGAAATTCGGCGGCCTTTTGTTCGAGTTGCTCCTTCAATTGTTGGATTTCTGATTCGCTCAGCGACCGGTCGAACGAATTGGGGTCGTCGATCGGCAATTCAATTAACCGGCTGGGGCGGCGGTTTTGCTGTGTGTCGAGCGTGCCGTAATAGGTATTGGTGCTCATGAAAATGCCGGCCATGGCGTAATAATCCGATTGTGGGATCGGATCGAATTTGTGATCGTGGCATCGCGCGCAAGCAACGGAAATGCCGAGTACGACGCGCGTCGCCACGTCGATTTGCTCGTCAATCAGGTCCATCGAAAACTGGCGCGGGTTTTGTTCGGTCAGCGTTTTGGGTCCGATAGCCAAAAAGCCGGTCGCAATCAGGTTTTCAGTCCAATCTTCGTCAGTTTTAACCGGCAGCAGGTCTCCCGCGATTTGTTCCCGCACAAACTGGTCATAAGGTTTGTCTTGATTGAACGCGTCAATCACGTAGTCGCGGTACCGCCAGGCGTGTGGAAACGTGGCATTAATTTCCTTGCCGGACGATTCAGCGTATCGTGCGACATCCAACCAATGCCGTCCCCACCGCTCGCCGAACCGCTCGCTGTCCAGCAAAAAGTCCACCGCCTGAACGACGGCTTGGTCGGGATCCTGATGCCATTGCGATAAAAACCATTGGATCTGCTCCCCAGTAGGCGGCAAACCGATCAAGTCGAAACACAATCGCCGCAGCAACGTGTGTGGATCCGCGTCGGCGGCTGGTTCCAAATCGTTGGCCTCAAGTTTCTGGAGTACGAATCGATCGATGGGATGCTCCGACCACTGGCCGTTTTGCACGTCGGGAACCGATGGCTTCGTCGGCTTCTGAAACGACCAAAACTGTTTGCCCTGTTTGATGTCCTCGGCGGTGACCGTGGCGTTGGCTTGGATTTTCTCCTGGCCGCGCGGATCGGGTGCCCCCATTTCAATCCAGGCCGCAAAGTCGCCGATAATGTCATGCGACAACTGTTTGCTTGGCGGCATGGAAAAGTCTTCGTAATTGATGGCAGACCACAGCGGGCTGTCCTCCAAACTGCCGGGAACAATGGCCGGGCCCGAGTCGCCGCCCAGCAGCGCTCCCATTTTCGTATCCAACTGCAATCCGCCGCGCGCTTTGCCACTGTTTTTTGAGTGGCATCCGTAACATTCTCGGACCAGCACCGGTCGGATTTTGGATTCAAAGAATTCGATTCCTTCGGCAGCAGACAAGCGCCGCTCCGAATCAACTTGCTGTGATTTACATTCGGTCGCCGGCAGCAGAGTTGCAATTCCAATTACGAATCCAATCGCTGCAATTCTCAAACGTGTCATTTTGAACTGCCTTGGGCTTCTGTTCCTTGAGTTAGTTTGTGGCGCAGTGTCATAACATTGCCTTAACCGCCATCGCCGCCGGGACGTTTGGGTTTGACGGGGCCTTTTTCATTTTCGCCGTCGGCACGACGTTTCCCCGCACGATCACCAGGCTGGCCCATTTGTCGAACGCGATCCAGAAAACTTTTCAACTCAGCTTGGTCCAATTCGTCGTCGCCGTTTTTGTCCAGCATGTCCCACCGCTGTTGCAGCCTTTCGGGAAGCTCGTCTTTGGAAAGGGTGCCGTTGCCGTTTTTATCCAATCGCTGCATAACCTGCTTGGCGGTAGGTCGGTCCCGGCGCTGACCAGCGGCTTCTTCTGATTGTCCGGGTCCGGGGGTACGGCTTCGCAATCGCTGCACGAGTGCTTTAATTTCGGTTTTATCCAGACTTCCGTCGCCATTGGTGTCCAAACGATCCCACCGCTGCTGCAATCGAGGATTGGCTTCATCTTTGGCAATAACGCCGTCCTTGTTCTGGTCCATTTGCTTGAGCGCGCGAATCAGACCGGCAGCCGCCCTGTCGTTCCG
>JBFILF010000478.1:0-4137 GCA_041599835.1 Pirellulaceae bacterium | reverse complement strand
CGGCGGAATCCCCATGGCATAGAAAGCTCAAAGCCCACGTTCCAACCGACATCATCGGCGTCCAGCAGCGCGCCCACGGCGCCGCCGCCGACCCCGCTCGGCGTATCAAACAGCTCTTGGCCGAGCCCGTTGGCTTGCACGCCAGTGACCAGGTCGAGTTGTGGCCGCGTCAAACTCTTGGCAGGTACCAATTGCAATTCGACACTTCGCGTTCGCATCTGCTGTTGCAGCAGCTCGGTTCGCTGCTGCAATGCCCGGGTCAGCGCGGGTTGCCAACTGAACAGCACTTCCGCTTCGCCCGGTTGATCGGTGGGATGAAACACGGAGTTTTGGCTGGCCGGCAGACCCAGTTGCCGCCGCAGCCGGATGTCTGCTTGAACGACTTGATCCAAGGCTCCGCGGGCCTGGGTGTCGCGTTGGTGATAGTTTTCTTCGGCCTGCGCAACATCCGCCGCGCTGCCGCCATTCAACCCGGACTTGCCCCGCTGGCGTTGCCGCTGCCAGACTTGACCGGCGCGTTCGCGGGCGTCGGCCAACTGCTGGTAAACCTGGTACGACAGCCATAGTTCCCAATACAAGTGTTCCGTGTGATTGACCAGCTGTTGCAGTTCCGACTGAAATTCAAGCCGCGCGAGCTGTTCGTCAATTTCCGCCAACGACACGCCGCGCTGTATGTAACGGCCGCCCAGTGGATTGCGCGGGCCAGCGATCGACGTGAATGCCTTGCCTCGCCCGGACCACAAGGGTTGCCGAAACTCACCCCGCAAGTAACCGGCGTACCGCGGATTGAACGACAAGCTGGGCAGGTTGTTAAACGTGTAGTTCCAATTGTGCACCAGCGACAGGGTGCCGCCCGAGGCCAGCGGTTTATCCAGCCGGGCAAACACCGAACCCGTATCGCTGACCAGCACGTCCGCCGGCGGCCATCCACCGTTGACGTAGCGGCTGCCTTGCACGATGGCGTTGCGACCCCATTGGACGCCCGCCGCCAGTTGCAAATCAAAGGCGGCCAACGCCGCTTCGACACTTTGCTCGCTGGAGGATTGCAACAATACGTCGAAAGCGGATGGCGTGGCGTGAGGATTGGTCAACAGACGGTTGCCGGGTGACATAAAATCGTGGCGGCTGCGGACAAACGTACTGTTGCGCAGCGCGATGGCAATCGCTTGGGACAACGAGATCGATTCCATCTGCTGCGGACTCAACTCGTTCAGATCAGCCAGTCGCGCAAGGCGCAGCGGCTGGCTGGCCAAGACCTGGTTTTCCACATCGTGCCCGTCGGTCACATCGATGGTTTGCGAAACAAAGCTGTCAATGTCCAACTGGCCGAACGCGGGGTCCTCGTCCGGTGCCAATGACGGGGCGGCGGAGTGGCAACCCGGCGCGACGATCACGGCCAGCGCGAGTAGATGAGCGGTCAGGATGAAGGCGGAGTGCGGCAATTTGATTGAACAGACTGACATGAAGATATCGTCGCCGCAGTGATGCACCCAAACCGAGTCTATTGGCGAATGCTCGTCGGCGGCTGGGGCCGCGCTGTCATGGTTGCCAACAGCCCGTCACGGAGCACTCCCGTGTCGTTTTGCACCTCAGCCCAGATTTTCACCTGCTGGGAAACGGGCTCGACCTTTACATCAACTAACGTGACCTTTCCGGCAAATGTTTGTTCCTGGGACGGTTCGCCCTGAAATTCCAAATTCACCGTCACTGGACTGCCCGGCCGAATGCTTCCCAATTGATGGATTCCCACGTGCCCTTCGATTCGCAATCGTTCGGTGTTGACTAAATGCAGCATCGGTTCGCCTTCCGGCACGTATTCTCCAACGTGCTTGAAGGAGGCGCGAACAAATCCGTCAAACGGCGCCACGAGTCGCAGCGCTTGCATTTTGTGTAGTTGTTCCTGGCGACGAAGTTCGGCTAGCCCTTGTTGATGTTCGGCTTGCTCCAATTGCAGCAGCGCCTTTTCCGCCGCCAATCGTAATTCGCGCAGTTCAAATTCCGTGACCGTACCATCCAGGCTACGGTCCGCCTCCAGTGCCCGCTCGTATTTCAGCAGGGCCAACTCATGCGCTTTTCGGGCAAAGCGGATTTCAATATCGTTTGCGGCTTCCTGTTCCAGTATCGCCAGCTGGGCGGCCATCACGGCATCGTCCAGTTGGGCCACGACCTGTCCGGCCCGCACGTAACTGCCAGGTTTGGCGACGATTTTTAGTATGCCGCTCCGCTCGCTGGACAACTTAACGTCATCCTGCCAGCTGACGCGGCAACCGGCGATCCGCAATTCCTGTTCCGAAGCGTCTGATGATTGAGCATGCGCCAGCGGTGGATCATTCACTGCAACCCAGCCAATCATCAAAAGCGGGATGCTCAACACGCGCGCTGCATTCATTTCAGAAACCGACAACCTGGCGTCGAATGGAGTTTTGGGCGAGGCGACAGTAACGGCATGATCTGCGGTCAACAAGGTCAATAATCGCGCCAAATATGACAGCACTTTTGCATCCGATTAACATGTAGACAGCGTGATCAGTTTGCCTTCTTCCGGGAAACAGAATTTCATGAAGTTCGTGCCAGTAACGCTGACGCTGTCATTGGTGTTAATCGCGGTGGCCATTGGGTCGCGGCTTGACCCCGGTAACCGGAGAATGATTGCTGGTGAAACGAGCACACCGTTACAAGATCAATTGCCGCCGCTACGGGGCATCCAATACGTGGGCACACGATCTTGTGCGTCGTCCAATTGCCATGGATCCAAGCTGGAATATGGTGCGACGCGCGGGCGCGAACACCAGATATGGATCGAGCAGGATCCGCACGCGGGGGCTTACCAGGCGCTGTTCAACGAGCGATCGCGACAAATTGTCGCCAATCTGAAGCTCGAGAATCCTGCCCACCGGGAACCGGTTTGTCTGGCCTGCCATGCAGCGCCTGCTCCCCAATCCTCTTTGGCCAACGTGGCCGGACATGGGTACGGCGATGGGGTGGGATGCGAATCGTGCCATGGTCCGGCCGAAATTTGGCTTTCGGCCCACACGCGGGCCGACTGGAACAGTTGGTCGTCCTCGGCCAAATCGGCAATCGGCTTTGTCGACGGAAACAATTTGCGGGGGCGAGCGGCAGCGTGTGCCCAATGCCACGTGGGATCGCCCGGCCGCGACGTCAACCATGATTTGATCGCGGCGGGTCACCCGCGGTTGTATTTTGAATTGTCCGCGCAGTTGGCGCGTTTGCCACGGCACTGGAGTCGCGAGCAAGACAAAATTGAAAACGGCGCGGCTTTGGAAGCGAAATTGTGGGCCGTGGGACAGGCGGCCAGTGCTGCGGCGTCGGCCAAATTGTTGGCCCATCGCGCTGCCGATTCCCATGCGCCCTGGCCGGAGTTTGCCGAATACGATTGTTACGCTTGTCACGCGGCTTTGCAGCCATTCAAATCGGGGCAAGCGGACGGAGCGAACGCCTCGATTGCGCCGTTTAAGGTCGGTAGTTTGACTTGGAATACATGGCACACGGCACTGTTGTCCGAGGCCGGTTGGGACGAAGGTCAACCCAATCAGGAACTAATGGCGCAATTAAACCAGGTGCGAAGCGAGATGGGCCAGCCGCACCCCAATCGCGAACAGGTGCGCCATTTGGCCAACCGGCTGGGTCAGTCCCTAGAACAAATGGCATCCCGAAACGCGGCACAGACGATAGGGGTTGAGCAGCTCAACCGCCTGGCGGTGCGGCTGACGGAGTCGCTGCCGATTGAATCATTTTCTGGGTGGGAACGTGAAGCCCAACGGTTTTTGGCGGTAGTCGCGATGCGACAAGCGTTAAATGACACAATCGGCGAATTGCCGTTATCTAAATCTGATGAAATGACACTTGACCGAATTCGCCACGCGCTGCAATTTCCGTCCGGTTTCGGAAGTCCACCACCGGGCGAAGTCGTGACTGGGGAACTTATTCAAGATTTTCTTAGAAAAATCCGCGGAGAGCTGTCAAACTAGATTCCCTCGGGATTTGTCTCTTAACATTGCGTGCATTGCGCCTGATGTCGCCATAGAATCATTCGATTCAGCACCTTTCACGTGGAGATTAGCAGATGCAGCCAAGTCATTTTGCAGCGCTCTTCACTCCCATTCTCGGACCCATTTT
>JBFILF010000477.1:0-4146 GCA_041599835.1 Pirellulaceae bacterium | reverse complement strand
TTGAATGTTTTCAGCTGCGCGTTCGGCGACACCCTCAGCCGCGCCCAACAAGAATACATTGAGCGTTTCGTCTGGAGCGACGTGGGAGAATAGCGCGGGAACCAAGTCGGATCCCGCCACCCGCTCCGGGACGGGCTGGCCCAGCAAGTAAGAGGCCCACACGATCGGTTGGCCATCAGCCAGCACGAGGTCCGCTTCCTCGTAAGCGCTTTTCAGCTGTTCGTTTTCGCGCAGCTGCACCGCGTGATCTACGTTGGGCGTCACCACGTATCGGCATCGATCGCCCGGTTGGCGAATCCACTCGCGAATTCGGGCCACGGCCGCAGCCATGTCCAGTGCATCAATGCGGATACCGAACAACTGGCGTTGCAATTCCATGCGATCTTGGTCTCCACGTCAAAGCCGATTTGCTTGCCTGTCAAACAGTAGATGATCGCGGCCCACGACGTGAGTTTCGGGGCGGATTGACCGGTGCAGTTCATGTGATTCGCCAGTGAAGGTATCGATCATCCGGATCACGCCGACTGAAACGAATCGGAAGCGTTGAAATACTTGCTCTGGCGTCGCCGTAAACCACAATTACCAAAGGGAACCTGTGTGGGCGTCGTCGTTGCGCCGACGGTGATTGATGATGCCGAGAGGAACGGAATGTTTTCGAGACTGCGCAACACCAAACCGCTGTTGATTGACGCCTATCGGTGGGCGACGTGGCCCTACCGCCGGATGGCGCTGGGGCGGTTGCGGCGGGCCGGCAAAGTCCCGATTGCCATCCTGTACTATCACCGCGTCGCCGACCAAAACCCCAATCCTTGGACGATCTCGCAACGAGCGTTTCAACATCAACTCAATTGGCTGCAACGCCATTTTGACATTGTTTCGCTGGCGGAAACTCAGTCACGCATCCGGTCGGGATTCAACGACCGTCCCACCGTCTGCATCACGTTTGATGATGGCTATGCCGACAACAGCGCGTTTGCCTTGCCGCTGATGATTAAGCGAGGCTTGCCCGTAACGTATTTTGTCACCACCAAACAGGCGATGACCGGGGCACCATTTCCGCATGATGTAACTCAAGGACATCCGTTGGCGCCCAATTCGATGGAGACGCTGCGGGCATTGGCCGACGCCGGAGTCGAAATTGGCAGCCACACACGCAGCCATTGCGATCTGGCTCGGATCGATGACGCCGACGAATTGTTTGACGAAGTCGTCACGGCGACCCGCGAACTGGAAAGAGAAATCGGCCGAACCGTCCGTTACTTCGCAATTCCATTTGGCATGTTGGAGAATATTCATCCCCAAGTTTTCCGACTGGCTCGGGACCACGGACTGGCCGGAGTGTGCACCGCGTTTGGCGGCTGGAATGAAATCGGGTCTGATCCATTCCATTTGCAGCGATTCCACGGTGATCCCGAGATCGCGTATCTCAAAAACTGGCTCACACTGGATCCGCGCAAACGAAATCCGCGTCAAACGGCGTTCGTCAACCAGATGCCTGGTGCCGCCATCCCATCGACACCGGACACAACATTGGATCACCCCGAACCGCTGCCCTCGGCCTGCATGACCAACTCGGAACACCAGCCAATCTGACAAACTCACCCTGCCATGTCGTCCCAATTTGCTCCGTCAAATCCGATATCGCCAAATATCGTGCCGTCCGTTTTGCCGCCCGTTGACGTCGGTGATCGCACTTTCCCGGACGAGGCTCCCGCTAAGCCGCTGCGCGTGATGTTTTTGATCACCAGCCTGTATGTCGGTGGGGCGGAGACGCTGTTGGTCAACATGATGAGGCAATTTGATCGGCGGCGCATTGTTCCGCTGGTCGGTTGCCTGAAAGAGCCGGGCCCATTGGGAATGGAAATCGCGGCAGACTTTCGAAGTTTTTCCAATTTGATCGGTCACAAGTTCGACGTCGCCGTGTTGGGCCGACTCAAACGGCTCATGCAGCAAGAGCAAATCGATGCGGTCGTCACCGTCGGCGCTGGCGACAAGATGTTTTGGGGTCGATTGGCCGCTCGACGCGCCCGCGTTCCGGTGATCGTGTCCGCCCTGCACTCGACTGGCTGGCCCGACGGGATCAGCCGGTTGAATCGGCTGCTCACACCGATCACTGACGCCTTCATTGCCGTGGCCGCGCCGCACCGGGATCACCTGATCCATGTTGAGCGGTTTCCCGAAAGCAAAGTCCATATGATCCCCAACGGCATCGACTGCCGGCGGTTTGTGTTTGACCCCGGCCGCCGCGCAGCGTGGCGGCAACAGTGGGATATTCCCGCCGACAGCCCGGTGGTGGGTATCGTGGCGGCGCTCCGCCCGGAAAAAAACCACGAGCTATTTTTGCGAGTGGCGGAACGAGTGAGCGGCAGCATTGCCCGCGCTCATTTTCTGATCGTGGGAGACGGGCCGCGACGCCAGGCGTTAGAGCAAATGGCCGCCGGGCTGAATTGCTGCCAACACATTCATTTTGTCGGAAATTCCACTGACATTCCCGGTGCCCTGTCGGCCATGGACGTGTTTTCATTGACGAGTCACAACGAAGCAAACCCGGTATCTATTTTGGAAGCCATGTCCGCTAGTCGGGCGGTGGTGGCGCCGCAGGTGGGCTCCATCGACGAGTCCGTGGTTCACGGCAAAACCGGGTTACTGGCACGAGCCGGCGACGAGCGCCAATTCGCCGCGCAATGGGCGCAGTTGCTCGAGGATGTCGACCTCCGCGCGGATTTCGGTTCGGCGGGCCGCCGGCACGTGCAGCAACACGGCTCGCTGGCCGCCATGACGCGCGGATACACTTCGCTGATCGAACAGCTATTCAGAGAAAAGACTTCGCCTCGTGCCGGCGTGTCCCGCGGCACGCCGTAGACGGCAAACGGCAGTCCGAGCTCTGGGTAATTCCGAGCGGCCAATCCGGGCATCGCGTTGCAACGTTGGTCACGCCGCCCGTCCCAGAGTCGTGAGGCGGCCCGCTTCCGAATATCCTGAATCAAGGTGTTGTTGCTACAATGGCGATTTCACACCGATTCACTTCAATTTCTGCGTTCGATGAAAGCGGTTACGGTTCCAGCCCTGGTTGCAGTGGCGAAATTATTTTCTGGCGCCACCTTGCGCTGGGTTGACTGCCAACCAGACACCTGCCAACGCGTGTATTTTGCCAACCACACGAGCCATCTCGATGCGCTGATTTTGTGGGCATCGTTGCCCCGCCAAATTCGAGCTTTGACCCGCCCGGTGGCGGCCAAAGATTACTGGGTTCGCGGCCCCATTCGGCGTTATATGGCCAAAGTCTTCAATGCACTGCTGATTGACCGCGAGAAGATCAAAGTGCATAACAGCCCGATTAACATGATGATTCACGAGATCGGCGACAAATATTCGCTGATCGTATTTCCCGAAGGCAGCCGCAATACCTCGGATAAAATGAAGCCGTTTAAAAGCGGTTTGTATTACTTGTCCAAAAAACGACCGGACCTGGAACTGGTGCCCGTATACCTGGATAACATGAACCGCATCATGCCCAAGGGAGAGTTTTTGCCCGTGCCACTGTTAAGTTGCATCTCGATCGGGACCCCGATGTGGCTGGAACCGGGTGAATCCAAAAACGATTTTTTGGAGCGGGCACGGGCTGCCGTGATAAAGCTCAAGGAAGAATCCTGACAACGCGCCAAACGCGCCGCCACCCCAGAGATTACCGACCTTGTTCCAGTTTAATCAACTCGACCAACCGACGATCATTCTGCTCCTGTCAGACGTGATCGCGCTGGCGCTGTTGTTTGTTGGCGGCCGGTTTTTGAGAAAGCGGTCCGAATCGGAAATTGACGCCGCCGTCGTTCGCTCGTTTAACAAGCACGTGATTGCCTGGATCGTCGTGTGCGTGGTTCTGGCGCTGGCGCTGATCGTGAACAAGGTGGTGACGGTTATTTTTTTTGGGCTGGTTTCATTTTACGCGCTGCGTGAGTTTATCACGTTGACACCGACCCGGCCCGGCGATCACCGCACGTTGTTCTGGGTGATTCTCGTATTGACGCCAATGCAATACGTATTGGTTGGGTTGGGCTGGTACGAGTTTTATTCGATCGTCATTCCCGTATACGGATCGCTATTTATCGCCGCACGGATTGCCTTTGCCGGCGACGAAGAACGTTTTTT
>JBFILF010000476.1:0-4151 GCA_041599835.1 Pirellulaceae bacterium | reverse complement strand
GGACCACTTCGAACAGGCTGCGAAAACCGACAAAGGCCGCGGCCAATACGCCAACCCAGGGTACCGTCAAGGCCGCGGCACCAACCAACAATCCGCTAATCGCGGCGCGAACCCATACGCTGGACGACGGTATCCGGCCCACAAGCAGCGCCGCGATCCAAATCCAAATCAGGGCCGTTTCATCAGGCCGATCAAAGAATGTCACGTTGGCCAGGTGGATCAAGCCGATGGCGGCGATCAATCCATTTCGGGCGCCGGCCGCCAACCTGAAGTTGGCCGTCAACAGCTGATTGGCAACCAGGCACATCAGCAACACGTTAGTCCAGTGCACGACATGGCTGAAAACCAACGTGCTGGTCAACGAAAAACCGAAGCTCAAATACCAGGTTGCCAGGATGATTTGGTATAGCGGCGGGTAACAAGCAAACACCGTTTCGGCGCGCGGCAAGAATCCCCGGGCACTGGGAATCGCCAGCCGGCCGGTTTGAGCTAATTCGGCACCCGGACTCTTAAAGAAATCGTCGTCTCCGCGAGGTACCGGAAAGCCCTCTCCCGCCATCCAACAGGAGGACACAATTCCCATCGCCAGCACGATCGATATCGCAGGTAGCGCAGATCCCGGTGAATCTGTTTGCTCGCTCAAAATGTTGTCTCGTTGGGTTTCCATTCAATTCGAGGATTCGTTGTCACTGGCCGGGGTCAATGATGGGTTGAATCGACGGTTCCGTTTCCCGGCGTGACCATTCTTGCTGAATTGCCAAGGCAACCTGGCGGCCCAGTTGCTGTGAACCGTAATACGTGAAATGAACATCGCGCGGTCGTTGAATCTCAGACAAATGGGCTGACGCAAACTGAAACAAATCATGAATGATGATGTTGTTCTCGCGCATGATGTCTGCAGCAACCTCGTTGTATCGGATCACCGTGTCCGGCTGGCAAAAAAAGCCCGCGTCCAGCGGAACCGGGGTCGTCGATTGCCAGATTAATGTGGCACCCGTCTTTTTTAACCTGGCCACCAGCTGGCGCAAATTTCGTTCGTACTCGTCAATCGGTACGCGCGAAATATTCGCCGCGGGTTTCCGATTGACGCGGTCCAAGCGAACGTCGTGCAGTCCAAAATTAAAATGAATGATATCCCAGCTGCCGCCACCCAACCATCGATCGATTTGTTCAAGTCCCTTTCGCGTCGACTTGCAATTGGTCGGCGGTCGATGCACGTTGGCGCGACCTTCCAACAACTTTCTCACATGCAGCGTGTAGCCGATGGAGATGGAGTCGCCAATCAGCAACACACGCGGCAATCCGGGCCGATCCTCGATTGACTGGAGCGGATACGTGGTTTCAACCAATTGACGCATCAGCATGCCGCAGCCGATCCAGATCAACGCGCAGAGGATCGCCAGCGAAACAAAAAACCAGCGACGCGAAAACACCACCGCGGCAATGCCGCCCACCAGGATAAAATTGATGAGCGCCGCCAGCAGCAGATAGACGGGCACGGGCAAACCCAAAAAATTGTGTTCCACGTTGTAGCGAAATAGCCAAAGCGGGCCCGGCAAAATGCTCATTTGCCCCGTTTCCGACAACGTCGCCGACCGCCACAACACAAACAGGGCGGCAGCCACACCGATGCCGGTCACCACCGCGACCAGCGTTGGCCGACGCCTGTATTTTGAATGGTGAGAGGAAGGCGAATTCATTGGCATTTGGTGCCGTTCATGGTTTCACGGAATCGCCGCTGAGGATCGTTGAAAAGCGTTTTTTCATTCGCAAAAAAGCCGCCTCAAAAAAACGATACGACAACGAGCTGACGAGCACCGTCGCGGAAACAACCACCGTATAGATGATCACGTTGTAGAGTAGCGGGTCGTCAATGCCCAACCAGTGGACTGTGCCGCAAACCAAGAAAATCACCATTGGGTGGTACATATAAATACCGTACGAGATTCGGCCCAGCCGATCCAACCAGGGATTCTGCAGCGGAATACCACCGTCGACGGTTACGCTCATTGTGACGTACGCAAATCCAATGCCCAGGATCAGGTAGCTGATGCTGAACTGCCAAATCAAAAGGGCGGCAACCAGCGACAGCATGACGAGTTTCCAGGGTCGAGACGACAGGCGATCCGCCAGGTACGACCGGTAGTGCAATAGACCGTAAGCTCCGAACGCACCAATGGCCATCAGTTCCAGACGCAATGTCAGCAGGAATTTGCCCAGCACTTCTAGCGCCGGAATCTCGTACCTCGCTCCCACCCCAAATGCCAAAACTAGTAACAGCATTTTTAGCAGGATCACAATCAGCAGTGTCAGCGGCAATCGTCGGCGAAAGAACCGGACAATTAGCGGCCACACTACATAAAACTGCTCTTCGCTGCCGATCGACCAGGTTTGCGTCGCCCCAGCCAATGGTCCATACAGAATCAGTGCCAGATTGGGCAAGAAGAACAGAAACAAAAACAGTCTCACCCACCAATTGCCGTCCAGTGACTCGACGCATTGCTGAACGTACTGCTCATCGGCCAGTTGCGGCAATTGGTGAGCCAATATCGGCATGGCAAAAAACGCCAGCGCGACAATCAAAAAATACAAGGGCCAGATGCGAAGTGTCCGGCGAATGTAAAAGTCGCGAATGCTGATCCGACCTGTATCTTCGTGTTCCGCCAACAGCAAATACGTGATCAGGAATCCGCTCAGCACAAAAAACAGCCAAACGGCGTTATAGCCCAGGTTTTCAATAAAACTTTGCAGTGGCGTGTCGAACAGCGACGCCCGGTCCGAGCGGTGCTTGTATGATTCGATGTGGTGAAATACCACGGCAAAGGCCGCGATGGCCCGCAACTCGTTCAATCCGTTAAAAAAAATCGCCTTGCGTGCCACGCCGGTTCAGCTCGTATGAAAACCTCTCAAACCACTTCGCAAGTACCACTTATTTTAATTCATGTCCAAGCAAAGCTATTGCATTACTTGAATGCGACATATTTGCTCATCAGAAAATTGAACACAGCACCGCACAGGATACCGATCATCGCTGCCAATTGAGGGATGGCAGTGAAGATGGCAATGTTGGCATACAATAGACTGAAAACTCCCATGTCGATCAGCGCGCCAACAGAACACGACATCACGAACAAAACATACTGATGCAGAACATGCCGTCGCCGCGATTTGGAAAACGTCAGCTGGCGGTTCCAATAAAAGTTCCAGGTCATTGCGCAGCCAATCGCCACCGCGCGGGCCAAGTAAGCCGAGACGGCATACAGCAACAGGCTTAACACCGTCAAGTCGACGACCACTCCCGACAAGCCGATCAATCCAAACATGACTGGTTGAGCCCAGACGCCCAATTTGAACTCGTACAGCCGCTTGAGATGCCGCAAATAATTCAACTGTTCTTTGAGCGACAGTTTGCTTTCGCCGTGCAGGCGATCGCTGAAGTAAATGGGAACTTCGTGAATATTTCGACAGCGACATTTAACTATCAGTTCCAAGCCGATTTTGTAGCCGACCGGGTCCAAAGCGTTAGCGGATTGGAATGACTCGCGGCGCAGGGCAAAAAAGCCAGCCATCGGATCCCGAGCGGAAGTCAGCGGTCGCGCCAAGCCTGTGGCAACTTTGGAATTCAACCAGCGAAAGAAGCCCCAGTTTTCATCGGTGCCACCACCCGGGACGTAGCGGCTGCCAATCACAAAATCCGTGTTTTTGTCGCTTAAGGCGCCGACCAGTTCGGGAATTTTATGGGCCGGATGAGACAGGTCGGCGTCCATCACCAGCAACACCTGCCCCCGGGCCATTCGCATCCCGTGAATCACGGCGCTGGAAAGTCCCCGCTCACCCTGGCGAATCTCCAAGCGGACCGGATACCTGGCAGCCAACTCATCGCAGACAGCGAGGGTCTGATCCGGACTGTCATCGTCAACAATGATAATTTCGCCCGTTAATCCACCCTCCTCAAACGCCTCGCAGATACGCGGAACGAGTATCGGAAGGTTTTTGGCCTCGCAGTATGTGGGCACGATGACCGAGACCCGGCAGTCGTTATCGGAATCCTGATCCGTCAATTCGGCATTTACCTTTGCGCGAACGGCCAATGAAATCGTGGTCGACGGGGATGAGAGAAACCGTCGCGCGTCGCAATTGCTCGAGCCCTG
>JBFILF010000475.1:0-4156 GCA_041599835.1 Pirellulaceae bacterium | reverse complement strand
GCTATTGGAACAAACCCGAGGAGACCGCGGCGATTTTTCAAGCCGAACTCGTGGATCAACCCGGCATTCATTATTTGAGAACCGGCGACCTGGGTTTCCTCCATCACGGTGAATTGTTCGTCGCCGGGCGACTAAAAGACATGATCATCGTCCGGGGGGTCAATCGATACCCGCAGGACATCGAGGCGACCGTCGAACAATCCAGCTCGCGTTTGCGCGTTGGCGGGGCCGCTGCTTTTGCCCTCGAGCGCTGGGATCGCGAGCGGCTGGTAATTGTTGCCGAAGTAGAACGGGGGCCCGGATCGGTGTGGAGTGACGTGCTGCGCAACATTTGCGCCGAGGTAACCGCCGAACATGACCTGCCGCCGGACGAAGTTTTATTGGTTCGGGCGGGGTCCGTTCCGAAAACATCCAGCGGCAAAGTCCAGCGGCACGCCTGCCGCCAGGCCTACCTGGATAACAAACTGCTCATCGTCGATCGCTGGTCGGGAGAAACGGAATCCGCGACCGTGTTGGCCGAAATGAACGGCCGCCTGGCTGCCGGACCGGCGAACGCCGAACTGCTGGAAATTGTCTCGCAACATGTTCGAAGCGTGGCCAAGGAACGCGCCAAGGATCTTTCCAGCGAAACCAATATTGTCGTCGACCTCGGATTGGATTCATTGGAACGATTGCAAATCGCCAATTCCCTGGAAGAGTATTTTGGCGGTCGGTTTCCCGATGACGTGTTGCAGGAAATTGAAACCATCGGTGAAGTGGCCCGCGCGATCGAGGAGTATATTGGAACCGAACGCAACGGCCGACTGCTGCCCGAAAGCGACCCGCTGCCGCGAACGCGGAGAATAACCGGCGAAATACCGGAAACATCCTACAAGATCGAAAAGATGCCCGAGTACATCCGGTTTGAACGACTCAAATCGCTCATGGAATCCAGTGGCGTTCGCAATCCGTTTTTCAGCGCTCACGAAGGACGCATCGCTGATACCACGGTTATCAACGGCACCGAACTGGTTTCGTTTTCCAGCTATAATTACCTCGGCATGTCGGGTGACCCTGACGTCACCCAAATGGCCATCGATGCCATCCATCAATTCGGGACCAGCGCTTCGGCCAGCCGATTGGTGTCAGGTGAAAAGACCATCCACAAACAGCTGGAACTCGAGCTGTCCGATTTTCTTGATGTGGATGATGTCATCACGTTCGCCGGTGGCCACGCGACCAATGAATCAGTCATCGGGCATATGGTGGGGCCCGGTGATCTGATCATCCACGACGCGCTGGCGCACAACAGCATTATCCAAGGGGCGGAATTGTCTGGTGCGCGGAGGCGACCGTTCGACCACAACGACTGGCAGGCACTCGATCAAATCCTGACAGACATCCGTCGAGACTACGATCGCGTCATGATTGCGATTGAGGGTTTGTACAGCATGGACGGCGACTATCCGGAGCTGGACAAGTTCGTTGAAGTGAAGAACCGGCATAAAGCCTGGTTGTTTGTCGACGAAGCCCACTCGATCGGTACCATGGGCCGGAGCGGTCGGGGCCTGGCCGAAGTCTTCAACATCCCGCGCCGGGACGTGGAGATGTGGATGGGCACGCTGAGCAAATCGTTTGGCAGTGCCGGGGGATTCATAGGCGGCAATCGAAAAATGATCGAATACCTGCGTTACACGACGCCGGGATTCGTGTTTGCCGCCGGCTTGCCGCCCGGAAACGTGGGGGCGGCCCTGGGAGCCCTTCGCAAAATCATCAGGGAACCTCAACGCGTGGAAACACTTCGCCGCAATTCAGAGTTGTTTCTGGAATTGGCCAGGGCAGCTGGATTGGACACCGGTCTCAGCGTGAACTCGCCGATCATTCCCGTCATCACCGGAAATTCGCTATTGGCGTTGCGGCTGTCGGAAGCCCTCTTTCACGCCGGCATAAACGCCCAGCCCATCCTCCATCCTGCGGTTGATGAAGACAAAACGCGACTTCGGTTCTTCATCACGTGCTGCCACAACGAAGATCAAATCCGGTTCGCCGTCGATACCATTTCGCGCGAATGGAAGAAAATCGCTCCGCGACAGGCAGCTGTGAAAAGTGTGTGACATCGCGGCCGTCACAGCTCGACCCGACGCGTGGGACGGGCCATGGTCAGTCAAATTTCCCATCCGTGCCAGTTGTCTCGCCAGCCGGTAGCAGCCACATGACAACGCGAAAACAAGATGTGCTGCGACCCGTCACGGTCAAGCGCCATTTCACCAAGCCTTCGCCGGGAAGCGTTCTGCTGCAGGCCGGCAACACAATGGTTCTGTGCACGGCCAGCATTGACGACGACATCCCGCCCTGGATGCAGGATGAGGAAAATCCCAAGGGTTGGATTACAGCCGAATACAACATGTTGCCCGGCAGTACGAGCCCCCGGAAACGACGCGACCGACTCAAGGTCGATGGACGCACGACCGAGATTCAACGGCTGATCGGGCGCAGTTTACGCGCCGTGGCCGATCTGCAGGCATTGGGACCGCGACAAATCACCGTCGACTGTGACGTCTTGCAGGCGGACGGAGGCACGCGGACCGCCAGCATCACCGGGGCGTTTATCGCGCTGGTCGATGCCGTCGAGTCCATTCGCAATGCACTGCCCGATCCCCACCGTTACCCGTTGCGAGACAGCGTGGCGGCCGTCAGCGTCGGATTAATTGACGGCCAAGCCGTGTTGGATTTGGATTACCAATTGGATGTAGCCGCCGATGTCGACATGAACGTTGTAATGACCGGCCAAGGAGAATTTGTGGAGGTGCAGGGCGCTGGCGAAGAAGCGACGTTCACCGAACACCAGCTGACCGACATGATCAGACTGGCAACAGTGGGGATCCGCCAGTTAACGTCGATTCAGCAGGAATCGCTGGGACAATTTTGGCCGTTTCCATAACGACCCCGTTTGATGCTCTCATGGCAACAGATCCCCAACATCCAGCGGCTTTATCCGAGAATCTGCTTTCGAATCAATGCGAAACCCAGACGACCAAACGGTCGGGACCGGGCGGACAGCATCGAAACAAAGTTGAATCGGCCATCGTCATCAAACACTTGCCCACTGGCATCATTGGACAAGCCGGCGAACGGCGAAGCCAGCATGAAAATCGGGCCCAGGCGTTTAAGCGGCTGCGGGTGAATCTGGCGTTAGGATATCGGCGCGAACTGGACATTAATCGGTACCGGCGTTCGAAGCTTTGGCAAGCTCGATTGAAGGCGAAATCGATGGTCGTCAGTCGCGATCACGACGATTTTCCGGCGCTCCTGGCAGAAGCCTTAGATGTATTGCATTGGTGCGATTTTGACGTGAAAGCCGCCGCGAACACGCTCAGTGTCACCCCGTCGCAGTTGGTAAAGTTTTTGAGATTAGAGCCGCAAGCTCTTGTGTGGTTGAATCGCGGCCGCAGCGAACGGGGATTGGGCAAAATCAACTGAACTTGCCAGCTTCTGATCTTGAGCAAAACAAGGATTACGGCGCGACCAGAATCTCGTCACCGGACGCGGTGCCCATGCTGCGCCAAACGTCGAGACTGATTGTATTGGAAACAAAGTGGACCGAACCGTCCATTCGCACCGTGTTGATGCCGCCGCTGTGATAACTGCGCGCCGTAACCGCCGCATAAGTGGGGCGATTTAGGTCTTTGCCTTCCTGTTGCGAATTGTAGTTGATGTCGTACTCATTGCCATTGTAGACGTAAGGCACGCGCGTGTTTGGCGTAAAAACCGTTGTGAATCCCGTGTGATGCACTCGCCCGTCTGTCCACACGGTGTGCCCCGTGTTATTCGACAGGACGGGTCCGAGTTTCAACTCGCCCGTAGCGCCCATGAAGTGATTGGGACTGCTCGGGAGCGTTGGATCAATCACCGTGACATTGCGTATATAGGACGTGTAGGCTTTGACGTCAGCAGCGCAAAGCGTGTTGCTGAGACCGTCGACAAAATCCCGCGGTCGAGTCGGTCGATTGACGCGGAACGCCCCGTCACCAACAGCGTTCGTCACAGGATCGTGAATAAACCACGTGCCCATATTGAAACCATAATTGGTTGGATGCACGTACGGTTTGCCGTCCTTGATTCGCACGATCGAGTTCGGCTCCGCCGGGCAGTTGTAAATCGGAATCGCCAGTGCCGG
>JBFILF010000474.1:0-4194 GCA_041599835.1 Pirellulaceae bacterium | reverse complement strand
GATTTCTATCACATTATCTACCGCACCGGCCGCAGATATTTGCGGTTTGCCGCAACGTATATTCATATGCATGATCAGTGGCGGTAGCCAACGCAGATACACGGCGGCTGGCAATCGACGATTAAGGCCAAAACAGATGCTATGTTGAAATCCAGTGCCGCGGCAGGATATAACAACGAAACACGACAGCTAAGCTTTAAGTAACACGCCGAGAGCAATCGTGATCCACCACGGAACGGTGGACTACTGGAATGGTGCAGCGGATGCAAAACCTGCAAAGCAGTGACCGAGTTGACGATTTCGAATCGTTGAGTCAACTCAGTTCTTGGAATCTACGTCGGGGCAGACGATATTTTTGGCTGGCATTTTGTATTGGAATGCTGGCGATAATTATCTGTGGATGGAAAGGATACTGGGCCTACCATCAAAGTCGTGAATCGTTGTTGGAAACGATCGAAGCCCACAACGAGGAGGTTGCCTCGTTTCTGGCGAAACATGACAACCTTGAATTGGAAGGCTCTCAATTAGTTGATTCGCCTGCACAATACGCGGAAGGACTCGTTCAGCGTTGGCGGCAGTTGCCGGGCATTCGAACTAACTCTTATCTTTATGTTATCGGCAGCGACGGTCGCATCGCCGCCCATTCAGCTCGACCGGAAAAAGTTGGCGCGGACGTGTCGAGTGTCACGTTGGGCGATGGCACTCGATCCCGCACACGGACGGTGGCGCAATTGCTGGGCAACGGTCAGGACTGGGTCGGAGAAAATACCAATCTCCATGGAAAACGCCAGATCGCGGCATACGCGTACTCAGATCACTTTCATGGCTTAGTCGTCGTGCACACGCCGGCCGCAGCGTACGACGGGGAATTGTGGTCTGCTCAACGACCATGGGTTGTTTCCTACTGTATCGCGGTATTCGGTTTATGGCCGATGTGTATGTTGCTGGCACACCTGGGATTTCGAAGGTATCACGCGTTACTCGTCAACGCTGACCGCCGGATGCAGGCTCAATTGTCCGAGCTGGAACACATTTATGACACAGCTCCGGTAGGTCTTTGTTTAGTGGACAAACAGTTGCGGTTTCTGCGAATTAACAAGGAGCTTGCGCGAATCCATGGCCGTTCGGTGAAACAGCACTTCGGTATTCGTTTGAGATCGGTCATTCCTGAACTTGCCGACCGGATAGAACCGATTATTCAGCAGGTGCTTGAATCGGAAACGCCCATCCGAGATCAGGAGATCGTTCGCCACGATCCTGATTCCGAGGCCGGACCAGGCCATTATTTGGCAAGTTTCCATCCGCTTAGAAATTATCGGGGATCGGTTATTGGCGTGGGTGCGGTTGTGCAGGACATCACCGAACGGAAAAAAACGGAAAACGCTTTGGCGAAGAGCGAAACGTTGTATCGCACGGTGGTGGAAAACAGCTACGACATAATCAATCTTTTCTCGGCCGACGGGCGGGTATTGTACAACAGTCCGTCGATTCGGCGGGTGCTTGGTTACGAACCCGAGGAGCGATTGAACCAGAGGGGCACTGAGCTGATTCACCCCGATGATTTGCAAAATGCGGTGGCGGAATTCCAGGAATACATCAACCTACCGGGAGACGTGGGGCATTTTACGTATCGATTGCGACACAAGGACGGTACGTACCGAATCGTTGAAGTCACCGGCACGAATTTGCTTCATGTGCCGGAGGTCAAGGCGATGCTCTCGATCGTGCGGGACGTAACAAACAAGAAGCAGGCGGAAAATGCCTTACGACAAAGTGAGCAGCGATTTCGAGCGTTGTGCACGCACGTGCCCGTGGGAATTTTTATGACTGATCGCGACGGTAATTGCATTTTCGTCAATCAGCAAGGGCGAGAAATTGTGGGCGACGCCGAGGACCGAATCAGGCAACGCGGCTGGATTGCCTATTTGCACGAGGACGATCGGGACGATGTGATTCAAAAATGGGAGCACCATATATCCAACCGATCTAATTTTTCCTGTGACTGCAAGTTTCGGACGGCCACCGATCGTATTGTTTGGATTGACTGCAATTGCGTGCCGTTGTTTGACCAACAGGGCGAATATCTTGGTTCAATTGGCATGATGGTCGACATCACTGCGCGGGTTCACTATCAGCGGCAGCTTGAGGAAAGCGAAAATCGCTATCGCACGCTCGTTGAAAATGCTCCGGAAGCGATCGTGGTATTTGACGTTGACCAGATGCGATTTGTCGACGCCAACGAAAATGCCTTGCGGTTGTTCGACGTCGACATGCAGACGATTAAATCATTGAGCCCGATTGATTTAAGTCCACCTAAACAGCCAAACGGACAGTATTCGCGGCAGGCCGCCTTGCACTTCATTCAACAAGCGGTTGACGGTTTTACGCCGAAATTCGAATGGTTGCATTGTGACATCGACGGCAACCCTATCGAATGTGAAGTGCGACTGGTTCGATTGCCTTCATCCAAAAGTTGTTTGATTCGCGGCAGCATCAATGATATTTCCGAACGAAAATGGGCCGAGGCTGCAATGCGGGAACAGCAAGAACAACTCACCCATGTTTCACGACTTTCCACTATGGGCGAAATGGTCGCCGGGATTGCGCATGAGATCAATCAACCGCTTTCTTCCATATCGAATTTTGCCTACGCCTGCTCGAGAACGCTCAAATTAGGTCGCGTGGATCCCCGCGAGCTATTGGAGTGGAGCGGAGATATTTTGGACGAAGCGACACGCGCAGCGGAAATCATCAAACGGCTGGGCAACTTTACCTGCAAACGCCATGAGGGCAAGATAACCTTTGACATGAATGAATTAGTTTTGGACACGTTGGAGCTCGTGTCATTTCACGCAACCAGCCGGCACGTCGTAACTGCCTCCCTGCTCACTGACGAAAAACTCAAGATATTCGCGGATCGTATTCAAATTCAACAAGTACTTGTTAATCTTTTGCTGAACGCCCATGAGGCCACCGAGGAATTGGCAACCGACGAACGATTGGTCCAAATAAAGACGCGCATCGAGCACAACCAGGTGTTCGTCGAGGTCATTGATAACGGCGTCGGAATTCCACCCGGAAAATCCGATAGCATTTTTGAAGCGTTTGTCACGACCAAGCCGAATGGAATGGGCATGGGATTGGCCATCAGCCGCACGATCATTCAATCTCACGGGGGGCAATTGATCGGCAAACCGAACCGGGGCCGCGGCTCGACGTTTGGATTTTGTTTGCCGGTTTGCCATCAGCAGGATTCAATCAACTCCAGCCAAATGGTGGGCCAACAAAATGCAATTACCTGATCCGATCGTGTATGTCATTGATGATGATCCTGCCGTTCTGAAGTCCATTTGCGCACTCGTCAGCTCATTTGGACAGCAGACTCGATCGTTTACATCCGCCGTCGACTTTTTAGAAAATTTTGATCCGCAATGTGCCGGCTGTCTTGTCAGTGATGTGCGGATGTTTGGCATGACTGGAATTGAATTACAGGAAAAACTGATACGTGATGGTGTACAGTTACCGGTCATTCTGATCTCGGCCCACGCCGAAATCCCAGTTACCGTGCGGGCGATGAAAAATGGTGCGATCACATTTTTGGAAAAACCCTGCCGCGATGTTGAGTTGTGGGAAGCAATTCAAACTGCACTGAAAGTCGATCAACAAAACCGCCTCACCATAAATCGCCGCCAACAGATTCGCCGCAATATCGAACGGCTGACGAAAAGCGAAAAACAGGTTCTCGAGTTGATCGTCGAAGGCCAGCTAAACAAACAAATTGCCAAGTCGCTGGGAATCAGCCTGCGAACCGTGGAATCCAGACGGCACAATATTTTTGAAAAAACCCAAGCGGATTCCGTTGCGGAACTGGTAGCGATGTTCTTGGAACTCAAATTCGCCGATGCATCCAGCGGCCCGCGGTTGACCCCCTCCATCCATTAACACTGGTCCGGGATGCCGCTGTCATCAATTTGCGAACCGCCAGGCATCAGCGGCTTATCGTCACGATCGTCGGCGAACGTCAACAGAATCGCTGGTTTCTTGCCCGAAAGCGACATGGTCGCAACTCGATGATCGAGTGTTGCGAGAGTTAAACAACAATTGGATCGCAACCGCTTCGGCCCCACTTCAAACTCAATGCGCGCTCGCTGAAAACACCCGCCTCATTCATACCGCCAATACCGAGCCGCATCG
>JBFILF010000473.1:0-4232 GCA_041599835.1 Pirellulaceae bacterium | reverse complement strand
GACCACGGCATCGATCTTGTTGTGTTCCGCTTCCAGCATTTTGCGATAGTCGCGGTACTGAACCGCTTGGGGAAAGGCCTCGGCAGCGCGGTTCAGGAAATTGGCGTCGATGTCGCACAGGGCCACGACATTTTCGCTGGTTAGTTGCTCAACATTGTGCCAACCCTTGTTGCCGACACCTACGAAGGCAATGTCCAGTTTGTCATTGGGCGACACCGGACTTGCGGCGCGAACCGGATTTACAAAGAATCCGGAGGCCACTGCTCCGGTTGCCGCAGCCGATTTCAGAAAATGCCGGCGGGTCAAACTCCGCGATTTAGTTTTGGTATTCATCAACAAAACGTCCAAGTTAATCGAGTTGATTCGCCATGTTCTCGCATGAGCCCACAAACTCCATTATTGTAGCCTGACCAGAATGTTGGCGATAAGCCGACTTTGACAACTTGCTTGAAATGGTGTTATGCACAAGAATGAACCGAGTCCCTGCTAGTGCGGTATTTGGGATTGTGGTTCAAAATGGAGGCTTGTCGATGCGTCGGCTCGTCTGGGTCACTTTAGTTGCCGGGGTCATGACGTCAAACGGTTGTTATCGTTCGGCGCCGACAGAACCATTGCCTCAGCAGACACCCTCTGCCTCACAAACACCCTCAACATTGCAATCGCCGCCTGCTTTGCGAACACCGCCCCCCGGCGACGTCCAAGACAACCTTGAAGATGAGTATTTAGTACAGCGAAAGGCCATGGTGGAACAACAACTCAAGCTTCGTGACATTTCCGACGAAAAAGTGCTGCAAGCGATGTTGGATGTGCGACGAGATGAATTCGTTCCCGAAGACTATCGAGATCTTGCGTATTCCGACCAGCCGTTGCCGATCGGTCATCAACAGACTATTTCGCAGCCATACATCGTGGCATTGATGACTCAGCTGGCACAGGTCAAACCGGAACATACGGTGCTGGACGTGGGCACCGGATCCGGCTATCAGGCAGCCGTGCTCGCCAAAATTTCCAAGCAGGTCTACAGCATTGAAATCGTCGAAGAGTTAGCTGACGAGTCTCGTTCTCGGCTGCAGCGGTTGGGATACACGAACGTCGAGGTTAGGGCCGGTGACGGTTACGCCGGATGGCCCGAACACGCACCATTCGACGCGATCATTGTTGCGGCGGCACCGGATCACGTGCCTCCCAAGCTGGTTGAACAACTGGCCCCGGGTGCCCGGATGGTGATTCCAATCGGTAGACGGGGTGAACAGCAGCTGATGGTGGTTGAAAAACAAGCCGACGGCAGCGACAAGCAATGGACCGTAACACCTGTCGCGTTTGTTCCAATGACCGGCGAAGCTCAAAACAACAAAGACAAGTAAACAATCACAAACCGGCGGCGGCACATGAAAGCCATGATCTTGCCCCGGATTGCCTCACTCGATCAAATCGAGGCGCCGCTGCAATGGGTCGATCTGCCAACGCCAAGTCCCGGGCCTTCGGAAATTCTCATTCGAGTTTCCCGCTGCGGTGTCTGCCACACCGAATTGGATGAAATCGAAGGCCGCACTGCACCTGCCCATTTGCCCGTCGTGTTGGGCCACGAAATCGTCGGTCACGTCAGCCAATTGGGGGAGGGCGCCACGAGTTTTCGTCAAGGTGATCGTGTGGGCGTGGGCTGGATTCACAGTTCGAACGGCCGCGACGATGAGAATCTCAGCGACGAATTTCGGGCAACGGGGAGGGACGTCAACGGCGGATACGCACAATATATGACCGTACCGGAACGATACGCGTATCTAATTCCACCAGAATTTACCGACGAACAAGCAGCGCCGCTGTTATGCGCCGGTGCCATTGGATACCGAGCGGTCAAGCTGGCGAATCTGCGCGACGGCGATGTGCTGGGTTTGACCGGGTTTGGAGGTTCCGCCCACCTGGTGCTGCAATTGGTAACAAAAATGTTGCCGAACTCTCCAGTGTTTG
Source organism: Pirellulaceae bacterium (assembly GCA_041599835.1). Lineage (GTDB taxonomy): Bacteria > Planctomycetota > Planctomycetia > Pirellulales > Pirellulaceae > CAJQPP01. Next base: position 2,264 of record JBFILF010000473.1, on the reverse strand, counting down.
TGTTCGCCCGTGACCAGGCTGCCCGGCGATTTGCCATGGAACTGGGCGCGGACTGGGCGGGGGCAACCGAGGATTTGGCGCCGCAGCCAGCCCAGGCGATTATCGACACGACGCCAGCCTGGAAGCCGGTCGTGAAAGCGATGAAAAACCTGCGGCCCGGCGGGCGATTGGTGATCAACGCCATTCGCAAAGAAGACGCAGACAAAGGTGCGCTGCTGGACCTTAGTTACCACGAAGATTTATGGATGGAGCGCGAAATCAAGTCGGTGGCCAATATCACGTCGAAAGACATCGCCGAATACTTGCCGTTGGCCGCCGCAATGGGAATCCGGCCCGAGGTCACGGTTTATCCGCTGCAGGATGCCAACCGCGCGTTATGGGAGCTGAAGCATCAGCCGGTTCGTGGGGCCAAGGTCTTGGCGGTGGAATAGCCATTCTGGCATTCGCCAGAAACTTTTTTCGTCGACGACACCCAGGCGTTACCGGGCACCAGCTCGTGAACTGGTCGATTATTTGTCGCTATTCAATTTCGCGTTGGCGGCATCGAACGCTCGATGGCCGGTTGAATCTTTACCCAACACGGCATGTTCAGTTTTCGGCAACCATTTCGCATGCTCAGCGATCACATCAGCCACCGCCGGATCGGATGCCAAATTGTTCCATTCGTGCGGATCACGCTGGTGATCATATAATTCCTGCGAGCCGTCGCGGTAACAAATATACCGCCAACGCGTCGATCGCACGGCGTGGTTGCCGGGTCCGAAAGTGGTAATCGCCGGAACGTCCCAGTCTTGATTCGGATCGTGCAATAACGTTGACAGACTGTTGCCTTCATGCCCTGAATCGGGTTCGAGTCCACATAAATCCAATAACGTCGGATAAATATCGATCAATCCCACGGGCCGGTGCGAAACGGATTTTGGCGCAATTCCAGGACCGGAAATGATCAGGGGCACGCGCGTGGCATCTTCCCACAACGATCGTTTGGCCCAGCGACGTTTTTCTCCCAAGTGAAACCCGTGATCGGAAAACAACACGACTATCGTGTTATCTCGATACCCGCTGTTTTCCAACGCATTAATCACCGTGCCGACACAGTCGTCGACAAACGTGACCGACGCCAAGTAGGATTGCACGGCGTGCTGCCATTGACCCGATTGCTCCATCCATTCGTGCGTCGGCGCCACGTGATGGAGCGACGTCAAATCCCGGGCGTACGTTGGCAAGTCATTGACGTCGTCAGATTTGATTTGGGGCAACTTAACAGACTGCCGAGGGTGCTGATCGAACCACCGTTGGGGAACGTACATCGGCACGTGCGGCCGATAGAAACCCACCGCCAGAAAAAACGGTTTGCCATGGTTTTCTTGCAATCGATCGGCAGCCCATTTGGCCAGGTGATAATCCGGCATCAGCCGGTCGTGTTCGGGGAATGCGCCCCAATCCCAAAGCGGATGTCCGTGCGGTTGGCTGATTTTGTTTTTGGGCCGGGGCCCGAACCCTATCTGGATATTGGTGAACTCGCCATAGACACCGACTCGCGAGAACACCTGCTGATTTGTTCGATGATGAAATAATTTTCCAGCCCCCATCACCGCGTAGCCTTCATCGGCAAATCGCTCTGGTAATGTTTTGACTTGGGCGGCCGCCGGTGATTGGGCAATGCCCGGGTTCAGAAAATAAAGGCCACTGGTCGACGGCAATAGCGACGTCATCAAACTGGCGCGCGACGGCATGCACACCGGCGCCTGGCAATGGGCGTTGGCAAACAAAACGCCGGCGGCAGCCAGCGCGTCCAGATTGGGCGTGTGCGCTTGCGGGTGCCCAGCCAAACAGCCCACCCAGTCATTTAAATCGTCGACGGCAATCAACAAGACGTTGGGCCGGGTTCGGTCGGTTTGGAGATTGTCCGCCATAACCGGTTGTGCCAGAACCAGCATCAGCATCCAGGACACACATGTCGCGTGGGCAAGCGTGGCATGCATGGTGGTGAGCGTTGATTAGTGATGGGTGAGACGTCGTGAAAACATTGTAACGGCCTTCGGGGAGGCGGTCGTCCCGTATGGCAGCCGCGCTTCCCGACCCCACGGTCAACATCAATGTGTGCCGGCCCCTTCGGGCCTCGGTCCCTGATCAGGGCCGCGCTCCCCGACCTCACGGTCGGGGCTATTGAATAACGCCGCTTTCGCGGCGGGCAATTTATAGCCGCGACGCGGCGAAATGAGCCGCGCTCCACCGACCCCACGGCCAACATCGAATATGTG
>JBFILF010000472.1:0-4253 GCA_041599835.1 Pirellulaceae bacterium | reverse complement strand
GGCACGCTTATTCGACAAGGCGAGGACTTCAGTGAACAAAGCAAACTGGATGCAGCCGTTCGCTCGACGCTCAAACCGCTCATCGAACAATGCTTTGGCCGGCAACTGACACCGGAATATTTCAACCGGCTGAATCTTAAGACGTTGATTTGGTCGCGATCCGGACGGGCGGCGGCGGTAATCGAGCAAGGCATTAACGGTGTGGATTACATGGACAAATTTGCGGTGACGCCGGACGCCCAGGGCGAGGGGCTGGGCAGCACCTTGTGGCAACAAATCAGGCAACGATTCCACAAACTGTACTGGCGCAGTCGCGTCGATAATCCAGTAAATAGTTGGTATGCGCGGCAAGCCGAATTTGCAGTTCGGCGAGGCGGGTGGCAGGTGTTTGGTTATGGCGTCGGCGACGATCTGTCACAAATCGGACCGCTGGTCGAAGACGCCTCGGCTCGTCCGGGTTGTTGGGTGGTTGAGGAATCGCACCCGGAGTTGGCAACATGATCAAATTGGGATTGATCGGCGGTCGCGGGTACGTCGGGGAAGAGTTGATTGGCTTGCTTCAATCGCACCCCGATTTCGAATTGGTGTTTGCCGCGTCCGCAACGCTGGCAGGCAAAAAAATCGATTCAGTGGTCTCCGTCGCGGCGCCCACGGATTTGACGTTTTCGCCCCCCGATCACCAATTGATCCGGGCTTGCGACGCTGATGCCTGGGTGATTGCGCAACCGAACGGAAAAGCAGCAGCATTTGTGCAAACGCTGGTCAACGGCGATTGCAAGATCATTGATGTCAGCTCGGATTACCGCTTCGACGCAAGTTGGGTGTACGGGTTGAGCGAACGCAATGCGGACAAAATTCGAATTGCCGAACGGGTCGCCAATCCCGGGTGTTACGCAACCGGCGCGCAATTGGCGTTGCTGCCGCTGCTCGATTGGCTTGACGAAACACCGAGAATTTTCGGCGTTTCCGGTTTCAGCGGCGCGGGCCGCGCAGCCAGCGAAAAAAATGATCCAGTTCGGCTGGCGGACAATCTGATTCCTTATTCCCTGGCGGGACACACTCACGAAAAAGAGATCTCGAGCCAACTCGGCCGCGAGGTTTGTTTCATGCCTCACGTGGCCCAGTTCTTTCGCGGCATCTCATTGACCATATCATTGCAACTGTCGCGCCCGGTGGAACCAGGTTTTTTGCAATCTCGGTTTGCCGACTTTTATCAACAAGATCCGTTGGTGAGCGTCGAGGTCAATACGCCGGAAATTCGGCAGGTGACACAAACCAATCGTTGTTTGATCGGCGGGTTCACCGTGGATCAACGCGATCCTCGTCGTGTCACGCTGGTCACCGTGCTGGACAACCTGCGAAAAGGCGCGGCGTCACAGATCGTTCAGAATCTCAACTTGATGTTCGGAAACTCATCGGAAAAAGGACTATCGTCGTGAAACATCTTTGGTCCAAGTCGGATGAATCGGCAACATCCGCTGATCGAGTGCAGCAATTCATGTCGGGCGAGGACATCCAGCTGGACCACGAATTGATGGAATATGACATTTGTGGAACCGCCGTGCACGCCGCCGGACTGCAGCGGATCGGTTTGCTGACACCCGAGGAGTTGTCGGCGATCCAGCGGTCGTTAGACGAATTAACAACGGCGTTCCGTTCGGGCGAGTATAAATTGGAAGCGCCAATGGAGGATTCGCATACGGCGATTGAATTATGGTTGACTGAACACTTGGGAGAACTTGGAGAAAAAGTCCACGCCGGGCGGAGCCGCAATGATCAGGTTTTGCTGGCCACGCGCATGTACGTTCGCGACCGGTTACAGAATTTGGCTGACGTCTGCTTGGATTTGGCGAACGCCTTTCTGACGCGTGCCCAGCAGGATGAATTCACACCAATGCCGGGCTATACGCATTTGCAGCGGGCGGTTCCGTCGTCGGTGGGTTTGTGGATGGGCGGGTTTGCCGAGTCATTTTTGGATATCGCCGAACTGGCCCGGTCGATACGAGATTGGATCAACTCGTGCCCTCTGGGCACTGCGGCCGGGTATGGTGTGAATTTGTCGCTCGACCGCCAATTCGTGGCCGATGAATTGGGGTTTCAGCGCCTCCAACTCAATCCAATGTATGCGCAAAACAGTCGAGGTCGGTTCGAATGGCAAGCGCTGTCCGTTTTGGCCCAGGCCACCATGGAAATGCGACGATTCAGTTGGGATATGAGCCTGTTTGCCACCCAGGAATTCGATTTCGTGGCAATCGACGCGCAGTTTATTACGGGTTCGTCAATCATGCCCAACAAGGCCAATCCGGATTTCGTGGAACTGGCGCGCGCCCAGCACGCAGTGGTTCAAGGATCGATGGTCGAGCTGGAGTCGATTGTCTCTTTGCCATCCGGTTATCATCGGGATCTGCAATTGACCAAGCCGCCGGTGATTCGGGCATTCCAATCATCATTGCCGCCGCTGTCGATCTGTGTTGATCTTGTCAAATCAATGCGATTCAACCGAGACAACATGTTGGCGGCGATCGACGATTCGCTGTACGCAACGGATGTGGCGATCGATCGGGCCAGTCAACGGGGCGTGCCGTTCCGCCAGGCCTACCGTCAGCCGGCCACCGCCAAGGAACTTGCCGGCAGGCAGCCTCACGATAGTCTGCGACATCGCACTTCGCCGGGTGGTTGCGGCGCGCTGGGACTGGATCGAATCGAGCGGCGACTACGCGAATGTCGCCTTGCGATGGATCGACAAGATGCGGCTGGCCGTACCGAGGCAAACCCTCCATCGAGCTAGTCGATTTGCCGTCGATTATTTGCGGTTGATGGAAAGCGATGACGTTGATCGTTGACCCGTTTTTGGTGTCCGTATAGGCTTGTTAATTGATTCTGCTCGCCACGATACGTCACATCGCTCCCTTTCCTCTCGCGAAATTCTGGTGACACGCTGATGAACGATAACTTGTTTCCTGGCCTCTCAAGTTGGTTGCCAAGGCTTGGGATGCTCGTTTGGCTGTCGATCGGTGTTTTGGACACCCACGGATTGCTCGGACGGCAAACCGAACAGGACGATGCCGAGGGCGTTACTGTCCGCGGCCAGATCCAAGTCGATGCCGCCTGGGCGGACGACATCGAAATGGACAGCTTTAACGGTTCGATCATCGAGCAAGTCAAGTTTCTCCAGCCGGAATTTCCCAACGGGTGGTCCAACCTGACCCAGGCTGAACGGGCCAAGTGGTTGGCCGATTTCCGTGCAAGCGACGCGGGCAAAAAGTTGGTGGCAGCAAACGAACAGTTGGCCGGAAATCGCAAGGTGTTTGAGTTTCAAATCGAAGCGGACGGGCGTTTCGTCGTCTACGACGTCCCTCCCGGGTTGTTCAGCGTTCAAATCGTCGCGCAACTTGAAAAGGACGACAAACAATACGTGCTGCAGTCGTTTGGTCAATTCAATGTCGGTGATGTCAACGAAGTGGATTTGTCCCAAATGCCCGTGGACGTGATGAGGTTGTTGAGCATCGGCGAGGAGGCGCCGGACTTCGAAGTCGATGACGTTGCGGGAAATCCCGTCTCGCTGCGTGCGCTGCGCGGCAAACACGTGATGTTGGCGTTTGGCGCACTGACCAACCCCACGTTCAAGGCTGCCACGGACGCCATGAAGGAATTGCAGCAATCATCAGAAGTGCAAGACAAACTCGCTTTGCTTATGATCAGCGTCGACGACGACAAAGATGCGGTCGCCAAATTTCTCAGTCAGGAACGAATCAACTGGCCCTGTGGGCTGTTGGGCGGCTGGGATCAAACGTTACTGAATCAATACGGATTGAAATCCGTTCCGTCGTTCTGGTTGATCGACCCGCAAGGCAAAATCGCCTTGACCGGAGCCCGGTTTGTTGCTGAGATCAGGCGCCAGGAATTGACCATCCAACAATTGGTCGAGCACGCCGTTAACGGTCGCTTGCAGTTGACCGAGCCCGAAGACGCCGCCGCCAAAGGTGATCAGTAGGCGCGCGTTCTTTACTCAGTTTATTTTATTTTGATTTCGCGCGCGGATGTGCTCGCTGATACGCTTGACGCAGCCGCTTAGTGCTGACGTGCGTGTAGATTTGGGTCGTGATCAGGCTTTTGTGGCCCAGCAGTTCCTGTACGCTGCGGATATCCGCGCCGCGGTCCAACAGATGTGTGGCAAAGCTGTGTCGCAACGTATGCGGTGACGTTTTGCGATCCAATCCGGTTTGCAACAGGTATTTTTCCAGCATCCGCGC
>JBFILF010000471.1:0-4266 GCA_041599835.1 Pirellulaceae bacterium | reverse complement strand
TCGGCCGCGGATTTAGCTTTGATCAGTTCATCTTGCGAGCGTCGGCGGTCCGTGATATCGCGTTCGATAAAGGAAAATCCGATCAGTTCGCGATCGGCGTTGCGAATCGGCGAAATGGTCAGCGAGATATTGCGAAGCTCACCGTTTTTCCGGCGACGTCTGACCTCAAACTGCTTCAATTCCCGGCCGGCAGCCACCGCGGCCCGGATTTCCGGCTCTTCCTCAGTACGATCCGGCGGCAAGATGATCCGGGCCGTTTGCCCGACGGCTTCTTCGGCATCGTAGCCAAACAACTCGGAGGCGCCGCGATTCCAACTGGTGATCACACCATTACGGTCCTTGCTAATGATGGCGTCCGACGACGCTTCGACCAGTTGCGCCAAGTGCTCGCGGTGAGCCCCCTCCTCCCGCTTGGCCGAAATGTCGACGAAGCTCACAACCGCACCGGCGATTTCACCGTCTTCCATGATCGGATAGCTCCAATATTCGGCATCGAAGCGTGTACCGTCTTTGCGCCAAAACACTTCGTCATCGACGTGAACCTGCGAGCCGGCAACGTAGGCTTTGTAGATATTGCAATCTTTGACGTGATAGGGCCGCCCATCGCGATGCGTGTGGTGAATCAAGTCGTGCATGTTGCGGCCCAACAACTCGCTCGGCCGTACGTAGCGAAGAAGTTGAAGACAGCGCGAATTGCAAAACGTGCACTCACCGCTCAAGTTCACGCAGTAAATGCCTTCCGCCACGGAATTCAGCATGTTCAGCAACTGTTGTTGCGAACTGCGCATCGAAGCGGCGTCGACGGATGATTCGCTCATTTAGACGTGACTGCTCCCAAAGTGACCATTCGAGTTCGAGCGATTGTAACGAATCTAACCCGCCGCCGGACGGCACGTGCAAAAAATCCGCGGCGCCGGCCCGTTCCGACGCCCCACCAGAGGGAACATCGATCCGCGCGCGCGCTGAGTTACACGCTCCCTCCTGGATGCGTTAGGCCACAGGGGCCCGGCCCCGCAGCGCCGCGGCAATCGCACTAATTGCAAACAGAGCGATGAACACGAAAAACAAGATCTTCGCCACACCGGCAAAGCTGGCCGCCACGCCGGTAAAGCCGAAAACGGCGAACAGCAAAGAGATCAGTAATAGAAACAGCGCCAAATTGAACATGAGAATCTTCCTGGAAATGGAGTTGAAATAGTAAGTGACAAGTTTTCGACCAGCACCAGATGCAGGTTGCGTGCCATTGGCGGCGGTGGCCGCCGAGCGTGAGCCAATTGACGTGATTTAGGGCGTCCGCGGCCTCGCTCCCCTGCTCCTCTTGGTTGCCAAATGACCAACCCGCTGGCCCAACAACCACCAGGCAATTCGGCCACCCGCCCGAAAACACCTCGAGTTCCGCAATTTTGCCCCTCATCGCCAGCCGCATACGAATGGCACGTGACGTGCAATTGAGTTTGACGCATGAGCGGTGCACGCCCGCGGCGTCGCCCGCCGCCACTCGTTTTAGCAAAGGAGATTTTCCTAATGGCTGATTTTTTGCGCGTTCTATTGTCAGTCTTATTGCCGCCGGTCGGCGTCTTTTTTCAGGTCGGCATCGGCTTGCATTTTTGGTTGAACATTGTGTTGACGTTGTTGGGCTACATCCCGGGTCTGGTGCATGCCATTTGGATTATCGCCAGCCGGCCGCAACCTCTAGCCAATTAGGAAACCAGGTTCAGGCATGTTAATCAGGTTTTCGGAGATCAAGCGAGCGCAACTGCGCGCCGCCGATCAGAGCATTGGGACCGTGCGGGATTTATTAATCGAGAACCGGCCATGGCTGGTTCGGTATCTCGTAGTTGATCTCGACAACACGTTGCCGACGCGAAAGGTGTTGATTTCGCCGGCCGCTATTCAGGGATTTGACATAGCGAGCCGAATGTTCACCACCGCTCTCCCGTCACGACAGGTCATCGAAAGTCCTCCGCTGGAGGCCGATCAACCGATTTCCCGGCAATATGAACGGGCGCTGGTTGACTATTATGGTTGGCCGATCTATTGGTTGGGGCGACTTGTTTGCGGATCACCCCAGGCCATGAAACGGATGGCGGGACCAGAAGCGACGGCATGCGTCAACGACGAGAAACAGGATTGTTTGCGAAGTGCCAATGAAGTTTGCGGCTATCGAATTGAAAACCGCGAAGGCGCCGCGGGGTTTATGAAAGATCTAGTGATTAACTTGAACGCCTGGATCGTTGAATACGTAACGGCGGATCCCAGTTCGTGGCTGCCCAAGGAAAGTTCGATGTTCTCCGTCAATCGCATCCAACGCGTCGACTGGACAAATCGCAGCGTGCACATTGAGTTATCGAAACGGCACGCCAACAGCTCTTGCCAAAAGACCATATCGCATCCCCGCAACCTGCCGCGCGATGCGTGCTCGGCAGAACCATCCTCGACTGCCTGATCAACCATCGGACCAGCCGCCCGCTTGGCCGCTCCTTTCGAAACTGATCCCCGCCGTATACAAATAGGGCCATGTATACACGCTTGTTGAGCCTATGGGAAAACTTTCGGTCCAGCTTTTGGTTCGTCCCGTCCGTGCTCATGGTGTTGGCCACCGTGTTGGCTGTTTTGATCGTGTGGTTTGACGCCACAATTGGCAGGAATTTCGCGGACAGCTATCCCTTATTTGCCTTATCGCCGCCGGCGGCCCGTTCGATCTTGTCATCAATCGTGGGGGCGATGGTCACGTCGACGGGCGTCGTTTTCTCGATAACCGTCGTCGCTTTGTCATTGGCCTCCTCACAATTCGGTTCGCGCTTGATCCGCACGTTTCGAAATCGCCGCACAACCCATTTCACTCTCGGCATTTTTGTCTCCACGAGTCTGTATTGCATTTTGGTCTTAGCAACCATTCGCGAGAATGAATCCTTTGTATTTGTGCCGACTGCCGCCACGGTCGTCGGCATTTCAATGACGGTGGTCTGCCTGTCCATGTTGATCTATTACATCCACGACATGTCCAAGGCCATCCAGGCCGCCAGCGTAATCCAGTCGTCAGCCCGTGATTTGCGTACCGCCATTCGACGCACGTTTCCCGATACAAAGGCCAAATCAAACGACGAGACCGAATCGAAACGTGAAGCCGAATTAAAGAAAGCCCAGCAGGCCGCTGACAATCTCTCGCAACCGCTGTTTACCGCCGACTGCGATTGCCTGGGTTACATCCAGGCCATCCAGTATGAATCATGTCTCGAGTTGGCGGACCAGTTTCAATTAATTATCCGGCTGCTGGTTCGCCCGGGCGATTTCATTCAAGAATTTAAACCGTTGGCAGAAGTATTTCGGGGCGCCGATGCCGAAGAAGCGGTGGACGAGGAGCGCCGCAAAACGATTGGCGAACGCTTGCGAGGCTGCTTGATTGTCGGCGTCGACCGCACGCCCACGCAAGATGTTTCTTACGCTTTCAACGAACTGGTTGAAATCGCGGTTCGCGCTCTTTCTCCGGGAATCAACGACCCGTTCACGGCCCTCAACTGTGTTGACCTGATCCATGCCGCGTTGGCCGACCTCAAGCGGCGCAAAACACCGAGTGCCTATCGGGTCAATGACGACGGCCAGCTGCGTGTGATCGCCGAACCTCTGCCTTTCGACGAATACGTGCAACAATCTTTGGGCACGATCGGCCATTACGCCAAGGACAGCCCGATGGTCTGCCAACACCTGGAACAAGCTCTGCAGCAGTTGTCAGAGGAACGTGGCCACTGAACAGGTGTTCCGACGAGACCGCAGCGCAAGCAAATGGCTCAAGCCTCGTATGACCACACTCGCTCGCACCTTCGTTCATGTACGTCGATCGCTCTCCCGCGATTGCTGCGGATACTCACGCGGGATCGGCAACCGTCAAACCCGTCGCCGGGTTAGAAAGCCCAGTACTGCGGCGAATAGAGCGCCGCCGATTATCGACCAGACGATGGGAAACTGGGTATCACCAACGTTGATCGCCAGGATATCAGGCAACTCCATCGCCCGCGCGATCCACGATCCCAACAAAGCGCCGATGAAGCCGAGTGCGATTGTCGCCAGACACCCGCCGCGGGAATATCCGGCCAACGCTTGCGAGATAGACCCGCAAATCAAGGCAATGATTAAAAGAATAATAAATTCGAGCACGGTCATGGTCAGGCCCTTACTTGAAAAGGACTGGATAAGTTCGCATCGCTGGCAGTCTCACAACGCGCTATGTCATCCATTGCACACAGCGTGCCAAACGCTTATGTCGCG
>JBFILF010000470.1:0-4298 GCA_041599835.1 Pirellulaceae bacterium | reverse complement strand
CCCAGTCTTGCCGAATTGGATTGCAATTAGCCGCACGGGCCAATGGATGGCGACGTGCGGCAAAAACGGCGCAGTTCGTGTTTGGAACCTGCATCAGCTTTTTGATGAACTGAAGCAAGTCGGCATCATTGACTAGCAAACCGACGGATGACCGCCGTGTCACCCAATGCGATTGGTTGCGATTGCTGCTCGATCAAATATGACAAATATGAGAGCGCTAGCCGGCACCGCCGCCACCGCCACACGTGCAGCGGACCGGCACCGCCTGACCACATGCGCTAGTTGCGGCAGCCTGGCACATGGCGCAGTTCATTTCGTCTTGATCACCTGAATTGTTACCGCAGCTCCATTGGCAGCAGGCGGATGGCGAGATTGCGTCTCTGGCGAAGAAATCACCATGACTTCGGTCGACGCCGGGGGCTTGAATGGGGAGTGACATTTTGAGTCTCCTTTTTGAGTAATCCAAAGGTGAGGAAATCAACTTACCAGAAAAACGATCTCATCGCAAAAAAAAGCCCGAACAGTGTCTCTAGCGGACGTGCCACTTGTAAACTTCGCCGATTGTGACAGGAACGACGTCGCTGACATCCACGGTAATCCGGTACTTTTTGCGTTCGGTTTTGGTGTATAGCTCGGGTTGGAAAAAGTACAAATTAACCACCCAGCATTCAGAATAGGGGCGGCAGATTTCGCTCGGCTCGATCTCGATCTTGTCGAACAGGCGTTTCTTGCCGATGCAGTCCGCGACCACTTCCTGAAGCGGAAAAATGTTCGTGGCCACATAATTGATGGCGCGGTCTTGTGGAGTAATGCCGAGGTTTTGATAGTAAGAATAAAATTTGTTGAGCACCGCGTACAAGCTGTTCCGCGCTTCGTCCGAAGTCGGCGGTTGGCTGTCGGCATCTTTATCTTTCTTTGCGGCGGCAAGAGTTTTTACTGCTTTCTCCACACTGTCGACCAATTCCTTGACGTTCCAGCTGGCCATGCCGCGGATTTCTGGTTGGATAACGGGAACGGTGTGCCCATTTAACAAAGTGATTTGTCCGGTGATCCGACCGGGAATCGCCGCGCGTTCCGAAAACTGTTGTTGTTTGCCGGCGCCCTTTTTGCCTTTGGCTTCTTGGGGCGGCTCATGGTGCTCCATATAGAAGTCGACAAGTTTTTCGTAGGCGTTTTCTGAATAAGGGCCCGAGGGGCGAATCGCATAGATCGGAACGTTGTTAACCGACAGCGTCCAAATCAGCCCGGGGGCAGCCCACGGATTTCGTTTGAGAAAACTCGGAAACGTCTCATCTTTCTCGTGGGAACTGGTAAACAGTTGTTGTATCGAATCACGTCTGGCTTCGGTGCCGAAGTCATATCCAATTTCGCCCAATGCGTAGACGAGCGGTCCCTCGCCAGCGCATCCGCAACCACAATCCGAGGGGGTCACCGCCGACTGGGTGTCTTGGGAGGGCGCGAAACTTGATGGCGTTGATTGCATGGCATTCGAGCCGTTCGATGCATTGGCGATAGAGGTGCTGTCCACTGGCATTTCGCTTTCGTGTGCGACCGGCGGTGCGCTAGGCGATACTTGTTCAACTGCGGCCGGTTCCACAGTGGGAGCGACGGCGGCAGAGGCTGGGATGTTGGATGTGCTGGTAGCGGGTGCTGTGGGCTGGTCTTCACGGGTCATTGCTGGCGAGTCCTCGAGTAAAAGTTCTAGTGCACCGACCGGATTCAGTCTGCCCGCCAACAAACGTTGGCACTCTTCGCTCGGTTCAAAACAACGAAACGCCGATTGCAAAATTGCCTGCTGGACTAGCGTGCCATTCGGCTGGCGGTTTTGCCGCAGCAAACAACTCATCAACAGCGCTGCGACGCCGGAAACAATCGGCGTCGCAAAACTTGTCCCTGTCCAGGCGCGCGTACCTCCCGGGACCGCGCCTAATATATTTTCTCCACATGCGACGATGCCGTTTTCCCGATACTTTTCACCCCAATTACTGGATTCCAAAGCGACACCGTTTGCATTGTGAGCGCCGACCGCCAGAACCGACGGGTGCGCGCTGGGTATGTGGTAGCAAGGGCAAGCGTCGTTGCCGGTTGCCGACACGATCAAGATCCCTTGGCTGGCTGCTCTTTGAATGACCCGGGCCAATATCGGATGGGCGGTACCGTAAGTTGAATACTGGCCTCCGCTGATGTTGATGATGTTGGCACCAGCCACGACCGCGCGGTCGATGGCAGCCGCCAGCTCGACTTGTGAACAGGGAACGATCGTTCCCGGAGAGGCACCTTCCCGAAAAATGGAAATCACGATTCCCCGGCAGTTGGGCGCAATTCCCTGCACGCCGCCGTTTCCCTGGCCAAAAATAATACTGCACACATGCGTGCCGTGGGCGGCCGCTGCATCGCTCAATCTGGACCGTCCTGGTTGAAGGCTGAGATCCGTCAGATTGGCGCCGGCTAAACTGGCATGGCGCCGTTCAACCGGGCCATCCAGGATGGCGATCGTGATTTTTGGATCGCCACGAGTGACCGACCAAATCGCTGAGATGTCGTCAAGATAGCTCATCAGTTGTTGCGCCACACGGACGTCGGATCAAACGTCATTTAGGCTAAACAGCGAAATCGCCAGATGCAAATAAGTTATTACGACAAAGCAGGTTTTTGAGCTTTTAATTAGATTTTTTCACACGTCGCAATACGACCTTAAAACCGGCAAATAGATGATTTCTGGAGTACGAAAAGGTCGATCTGGAAGGATTTCTTTCCCTATCTGGAGCTGTGTGCCGCGAAATTGACTAAGCCAATCAGCCCCCCAAATGATTGGCGAAAGCCATCGACGGCCGTTCACAACCAGCCGGCGACCGCGTTGGCGACAGCTGGGTGAATCAGGAATCCGATCGAGTGATGCGGATTTGATTCGCCGAATCGGACGGCCAAATTGTAAATGCGACGGTCACGTATCGAATCAACAAATCCCAGCTGTTTCATTTGGCGAAAATCGTTACTGATTTTTTGATCGTGAGAGACGTAATCGTCTTGTGCGGCAATATTCAGCCAGTTTTGGATATTGTGCGGGTAGCGGTCCAGCGGCGAAAGATCGGCGCCTTTCAGATTCTGCTTGACAGTTTCGTCGCCGAGCGGACACCCCAGCGTGATCCACAGTTTCACCGGGCGGTTCCAAATTTCATTGCGATACTCGCTGTAGTGAGAAAACTTCCACAAAACGTCATATGACATCATCGTGCCTAGACTATGTGCGATAAGACAAATGTCGCCCGGACGTCGCATCACCTTGATAAGCGATTTTGTGAGGACCGCCCGAACGTCACTGCCAAACCGGTTGGACTGCCAGTAATGGGCGACGTCCGGAGCTACCAACTCAATCACCGGCTGGCTCAAACCGAAAAAATGAGCAGGCCCGGCAAACAGGTCCGCCAACGACTCCATCCACGGGTTGTAACCAGGCAGTTTCTTGTATTGCGCCTTGTTAAACTGATTTCGTCGGTATTGTTTGAGTGCCGCCAGTGTGGCCTTGCGATCCGTTATGTCGTCCGGTGACGGCGGTCCAACCACCTTCTTCAAAAACGCGTTGGAGATGTCGCCAAAATAGACAAATTCGATGGCAGCCTTGTCGAATGCCTCAAGTTTCTCCGGATGATCGCGCTGAATACCAAATCGCAGCGCTTCCACCCAGTGCTTTCGCAATTCGTTTCTGGGAGGCTTCAGATGGCGTCCGTGAACCAAAACGATGGTTCCAGCCATTGCCCGTGCCCTCAGGAATTATCTGGCTGCCCAGCAGGCGTTACACCATACAGTTTATCGCAAGCTAATAAAAAATGCTAAAGCGCGAAAAAATTCGCTCACGGTTGACGGAAAGCGACTGGGGCGATGGTCGCGTGGTTCGTAAAAAGTCACGCGCACTACGTCACGCGCGCAGTTTGCCCTGCATAAATGCGGAAAACGCCTTACCATTTTCCGCCCCAGGCGTCAAACCGGGACAAGCTCGAAGTGGACAGTTACGAAGCATTGCTGGGGAATGCCGCGCTGGGGAATCATTTATATGAATTGGCCCGGCGTTATAACGTCATTCGTCGATTTCCTGCTTTTTTATTGCCCGCACTTTTGACAATTTCTAGAATGCCGTGGCGGTGAGATCATTACGTCGATTGTTTGCTGATTACTCGAGTGTCTCTTTTAACCGAGGACGACTTGCAAACGTTTCTTTGACAGCTTGGTTGACAACAGGGGGCAGCTACCATGTTTAGGTCTTTTGTCACAGGCGGCTTGGTCGTAGTTTTGGTTCAGCT
>JBFILF010000469.1:0-4342 GCA_041599835.1 Pirellulaceae bacterium | reverse complement strand
GGCCACAACAAATGACAACCGGACCCTCAATGCCGGCATCGCACAGCGCATCGGTGGCACCCCGCGCTGCGTTCTCCATCAAGACCAGAGAATGCATTCCAAACACTTCGATGGCAATTTTATCGAATTGCCGAACTTGGCGGCGATCGAGCACTCGTGGCATCGGAGCTAGTCCAACAAATCTTCTCAACAACCCGCTAGTGTGCAACAATTATTGAGTCCACGTTATCGGTTGTTTACTATGGCATCGTCAAGTTAACGAATGAGGAATCAGACGTGCCCATTTACGAATACACGTGCCAGGGCTGCCAACTTGATTTTGAACTGCTGGTTCGCGGTCACGAAATCCCGGCTTGTCCGCAATGCTCGGGCCAGTCACTGGTCAAGCGGATGAGCGTGACTGCCGCACCGGCATCTGGCAAATCGACGTTGCCGATTTGTGGTCCCCAGCCGAGTGGCGGTTGTGGCTTGCCGCAATGCGGCGCTGGCGGGTGCCAGTTTGAGGAATAGGCGCGAGGCTTGAGCGGGGTGAATCATTCACGATCTGATGCGGCGCACGTTTTACCGTTCACATTGACTGCCTCCGGCAAGCAGCCGGCTGCCTCCTGATTAGTCAGCCCTCACCCGGCCTTGGGGCTCCTCCGTCCCCAGGGACAGGAAGACGGACTAAGGACGAGGGATTTGCTCGTCTCCGGATTCGTCCTTGGTCCTTTCCTCTTCGTTCTATTTGATCCGATACACCTTACCCTGCAGTCGCACGATCAGTTCCTCGTCGTCGTCCTGTAGTGCGAGCAGCTGGTTTTCTTCCTTGGTCGTCTTTTTCAACACTTCGAAATACTCTTTGGAAAATCGCTTTAGCTCGACGATCTTGTCTTTGTCCTTATCGGGGTCGATATCGGACGCATTGGACGCAATTAATATTTTTCCGCGTTTGTAAACCGCTTCGTTTTCGGAATACCGCAACGACTGCTCGACTTTTTGGGCGACCTCCGCTGCATCCGCGGATTCGAATCCAGGCCGACCCGCCAAAGCGAGGATCGCCGGAGCGTCGGCGTTGGCGCCTCCACCGAAGCCGCCACCACCGCCGCCACGGGCCATTTTCAGTTGTTGTTTGTAATTTCGTTGTGCAAAACCACTTTGGCCGGCCGTATCTCCTAAAACTCCTAGATTATCAATCACTCGGCGCCGGTTTCCCGAAATGTCCGATAGTTGGTTAGCGGCTGCCATGTCGTCGGCTAAATACGAGGTGTAGGGAGTGAGAATGCCGTGCTTGGTCGACAAATGCACAAGCTCGTTGACAAGTTCCTGATTGTGACCTTCCAGATCGATCAGGTCGATGATCTCGCCGATGCGGCGCAAAGCCCACAATTTAGCGGCAAACGAAAACTGGCTGCTTTCGTTGGGTGCGTTAAATCGAATCGAGTATTCGAACGACGTGGTTTCTTCTCCGACTTTGCCGCTGATTTTCATTTTGGCGTCGCCCCGTTTTCGGTATCGACCCACCACGACTAATTGCTGGCCCGCGAAGATATCAAACACTTCCTGCGGATAAACGCGATTGACGGCTTTGACAGCCGGGTCGCCGTCTCCATCAACCACGTAATCGATTTTTACATCGGTCAGTACGGGCGCCGAGATTTTGGAATACAGGCGGCTGACGTGTTCCTCCAGGTCCTCGTCGGGGCGGACATACTGGCTTTGTCCACGGTTGTCGCGAGTCAGCCGGTCCAACAGGCGGCTGTTGACATCGTAACCCACGCCAAAACTGACGAGCCGTGCTCCGTGTTGATTATTCTGTTTGGCCTGGGCGGCAATTTTCGACTCGCTGGTTTCGCCGGCTGTCGGCAGGCCATCGGTTAAAAACAGGACGTAGGTTGGCGTCGAGTGATCATGGATCATTCCAAACGCGCTCGTGAGGGCCTGATCGATATTGGTGCTGCCGCCGGCAAAAATGCCTTCGATAAAGCCGCGGGCCTGGTTTCCCGTCTTTTCATCGTACCGCTGCAATTCAGGTTGAAACATCTCCACTTCGCGGTCGTAGGCAATGATGTTGAACAAATCGCCTTCGCGAAGGTTATTGAGAATAAATTTGGCGGCTTCCTTGGCCTGTTCGATTTTTTTGCCATTCATGCTGCCGCTGCGGTCGACGACAAAAATCACCGTCTTGCGCGGCTGTTCATCGGCGTTCTGCTTGATGTCGGGGCTGGCCAGCAACACGAAGTAGCCGTCTTCGTTTGAGTTGGGCCAGTAGCTCAGCAGGCTGGCACCGATGGCCCGATCATCCGTACTGTAGAGAATCCGCATGTCGTTAGCGGGAATGAAATTCTGCCGCGTCATTTTGACGATCGCCAAATTGTCGCCGGATCGTTCGATGTCGACGTCGTGAGTGGGGCTGTAAATGTTTTTGATTTTGCCTTTGGTGTTGATGGCGGCCCGCACGGAAAACGACTCGATCGGTTGAGCGGTGTATTTGGCAGTCGACAGCGGGATCAGGTAATCCACCAGTTGCTGGTCCTTTCTCAGCAATTGGGTATAGCGCAGCGTCACGGTCCGCGCCGCACCCGGCGGTATCGGAAATACGCTGGTTTTGAAGATTCCATGCCCCATCCATTCCAACAGAGCCGGATCTTGGTTGCGCCGCATGTAGCCTTCGTAAATCTCGCGCGCCTTGTCGGCGGGCAACAGTTTAGCTTCGTACTCCTTACCGTCGACCATGAAGGTCATGCGATCGACGGCGCCGTCATACGGCAACGGAAAGACAAAAGATGCCTGGATTTGACGATTGCCATTGTTGACAAAGGTCTGAGACACCTGCGTTTGGGCCACCTGATTCTCGATCTTGGAATTGATCGAAATGTCCTTGATGCGATAGACCGAGCCAATCTCCGGTCGAATCGGCCGATGCGGGTGGTGGCGGGGCAGCCGCCAGCGATGGTCGTGATCGTGGTCGGGGAGAAGAAAACCTTGTGCTGAAACCGTTTGGGGAATCAACAGCAGTGCACACAACGACAGCAACAATCCGCGACATAACATTTTTATTCTCCCAACTGTTGGCGACCTGGATCACAGCCGGACCCTTGCTTCCGCGCCGGATACCAGTATGACGGATTATCGGCCAATAGAGTTCCAACAGGAGTGTGGCACCGACGCCACAGAAGCAAAAAAAACGGCCGCCAGTGAAAAACTGGGGCCGTTTTTCGAGCCAATCGCCCTCAAGACAATTAGTTTCTGGTGATTGCTCGTTGTTGGTGTAACTGGTTTGTAAAGTTAAAAATAATTGAAGGATATTGCTTACGGCAAGATGGCGGCGGTTCCCAAGATAAAGCCGGTTTGCCGGGCCGTGCCCGACAGACTGATTGGCAGCGGTTCTCGCAGCCACGGCGCACAATTGCCCGGTCGATAGTAGCCCAAGGCATAAACGCATTCGTTGGTCGGATGAATTCCGGTCAGGTAGGGCCAGCCGACAATTCGGACAAAGAAATGCGCGGTTGAATGCAGCGGCTGCAACACCGGACCATGCGTGTGACCGTACCGTTCGAGTTGACGATTTTCGAAGTACAACGGCTTGTGACACAACGAGGACGCTGTCCACGTCAACGTGTTGGGCATCCAGTTACGTTCCGCTAGCGAATAACAACCGAGACTGCATTCCGTGGGCAAGCCCCAATATTGGGTGACCACGGCCAAATCCGAGTCGCTCAGCCGCGCCAAGGAAATACGTTGTTGTTGACCCGCGTCATTGGTGATCACAATGTAACTGCGCTGCAATTCGACCAGCGTGCCGGAGCCCAACGTGTTGCCCTGACAATCAGTCCAGGTTCGGGTCATCCCCTCGGGTATGACCTGCGTTTGCGGTTCCGGTTTGATCGGTGACGCGTCGACGATAATGCTGGTAATCGGTTTATCGAGTAACTCGCTGCGGTAATCGTCACAACTTTTCAATCCGCGGGCGTAATCAGGTTGAGCACCCAGCGATTGATCCTGGTTATCATTATTGGCGCCGAAATCCTGCCGGGCGCGGTATCGGGCCGGCGTTGCCGATCTCGGTCTCATCGAATTGGGCGCCATGCGTTGGGGTTCAACACGCAACTGGTTGACCGCATCGCCGCGGCCGTTTTGAAACGGTATGTCCGTGAGAACACTTTCCTCGGCTTGGGCGAGCGGTTGGCTGGGTGCGGATCCGTCGCCGACGGGGTTGGGCGCCTCGTACTGCGCCGGCGGTGATTGAAGCAATGGATCCGGGTACTGCGTGCCCGGCGTCACTTCGAGGATCGGTGGCAGATCGTCGTCGTCGCTGGCAACGTCCGACAAGGACCAGGTTTCAGCCGTCGATGATTGATTG